>JAFLVH010000030.1 GCA_022508365.1 Clostridiales bacterium
TGTTTTGCATGTTCTCTTTTGCGGCAATGCACGCGTTTACAGGTTTGCCGTTTACTGTCATTTCGGCATACACATTGATTGGTGCGCTCGCCGTCTGCGGCGTATACCTTACTGTTGTCGTGCTGTACTTATACGGCTCGGAGTGCGTAGCAGCGATATCCGCGTCGGTTAAGAACAGATATTGATGCAGACCGAGCTCGTATCTTTTTGCCGCTCCGTTTATCGACAATGTCGATGTGGTGTCGCCCCAGGTGCAGTCCACGACATACCACGCTCCGCGCACAAACACCTTATTCCATGCGTGACCGCCGGACGGACTGCTTGAGCCTGCGCCGGCTTCGCCCACAACGCGCACGCACGGAATGCCCTCTATGTTGCACATTAGCGAATACGCTTTGCTCATGCCGTCGCACACCGCATACGGCTTATACTTTACACCGCCGAATGATGTGCTGCCGTCGCCGAACACGCCCTCCAGATAGTACGCGGCAATGTCCTCGCTCTTTGACACTCTTGTCGCAGGAGTGTCGTAAGTGACCTGCCACATTATCCAGTCGTATATGGCGTGCGCCTTTTCCACGTCCGTCATATCGTCCGTGCAAATGCTGCGCAGAATTTTTCTTGCTTGAGCATACACATCTTCCGCAGGCGATCCGGGCCGAGGAATCGGTTTAACACCGCTTTGCGCCGCCAGATACAGCTCGTCGGAATATGCTACATGCGCTGTGCGCGTCAGCTTGTCTATGGCAAACTCGTAATCGGTTGGACGGTTTTTCGACGCGTCAAAGTTTATATGCGGAAGTATGGCGTGAAGAGGCGTTGCGCGCTCGCTGCCTGTTCCCGTCAATTGCCGCGTAGGCGTGTTTACCGTATCCACTTTAAACGTTGTGCGCATAACACCGCCGCCGACGTCGTACACCGTAATCCCGGAATACGTTCCGCTGGTTGCGGCTATCGGGAAGGCATTATCCCACATATCGGTTGCACCGCCCGTCCTGTCGTAGCCTATATAGCAATCGTAAGACACCGTAACGTTTGCTTCCTTTTGCCTGAAATAGACATAATATTCGGTGAGAGCCACATACTCCTCAATCGAGGTGATATAATGATCGCCGCACAGCAAAACGTTTTGTATATATTCCTTTGCGCCTAATGGCAACTGCGTAAATGTAAAGTAATCGGAATAATCGCTTTCGGTGAAAAGATCGTTATCACCCAAGGATTTTATGCGGAACTCGTAGGTTTGCCTAGCGCTGCCGCTTGCGCAAACGTCTATCAAAGAGCCTATATCAAACGCGCCTCCGTCAAACAGCGCGGCGTACCGAGAATCCGACTGCGAATACTCGTTTACCTTGCCTTGCGTGGATATTTCCACCTTAACCTTTCCTACCGCATCAAACATAAGATATGCGTGAGGATACAGATTGTCAAAATCTACTTTTTCTATTGTCGGGACAATGGCGCCTATAAATGCCGCTTCCATATAATATTCCGTCTGACCGTTGACCTTGACGGAAAGCGTGTGCCGCCCTGCGGAAGGCGTGTACGTAAAAGTGTTTATATTCCCCTCGTATACCACCTCGCCGTCCACAATTAGTTGGAAAAAGGCGTCATCCTCGCTGTCCGTAGTGACAGTAAAGACTATCGGATTAAACGGCTCACTCTGCTCAAACGCGCCCGACACCGAGACCTCCGCGTTGACCGCGCTGAATATGCGCACCGTGATGCCGTCCGAGGTCATTTCTCCGCACTTGACGTATACGATAAACTCGCCCACCTCCTCGGGCGTAAAGGTGAAGCTTTCGTCCAAATCGAGCCCCGCCTTTTTAACGTTGTTTACGTACCAAACGGCTTTTTTACTCTTGCTAGGCATGCCGGTGGCGGACACGGTAAACGTTACGTCGGACGTATTACCTAGCGTCTGCACCAATTCGCCGCTATAGGACACGGTGACCGAATCATCCTCTTTTTCTGACACGACCACCTTGAGCCTGTCGCTGACGGAACCTGTTTTGGCGGTTATATACGCGGCGCCCACGGCAACACCCGTAATCGTAGACTTGTTTTTGTCTATAGCGACAACCGCGCTGTCGGACGAGCTAAACTTGACCGCGCTCGCGTTTGTATCCAGAATGGAAGAAAGTTCGTACTTTTCCCCCACAAACAAGGACAGATTGTGCGTGGTGAATTCAAGCGTGTCCTCCTTAAGCAAATCTTTAAAAAAGGAGCAACCCACGGATACGGCGGCAAGCATAACTACAAGCGCTATAGCAACCGCCGCCCGGATATATCCCAAAAATCCGATTGAACTGATTTTGCGCATAATTCCTCCTAACTATTACTTAAAGGCGTCGGCGATCCGGCAACCGCACAAATTGTTCCGTACCCGACGATGATGCGCGCGGAAGCAAACTCGGCATTCAGCACCTCGTTTGCGTATTGGTCTAAAGCCTTATCTATATACTCTACTATTTTGTTTACCTCTTCGGCTGATAAGTCCGTATTGTACCCGATTTCCACGCCGAATGTGTTGTTGTAGATAATAACCTCGCTGCCGACATGCGGTATGCGCACGTTGCCGCGAACGGTGCTTTCCATGGCAAAGTAAACAATATCCTTGACCGCCGGATATTCGACCTCGGACTTGTCGATAAAACTATCAAAGTATTTTTCGCCGCCATGTTTTACCAAGTACTCGGTATTGCTATTGTCAAAAGCCTTGTACCCGTCGTCGACATTGCAGCCCAGCCGCACAAAATCTTCGTCGCTTATAAGCAGTCCGCGGTGCGACGTGAACTCCACAGCGGCGGCGCCCGTATTTCCGTCTACTCTGAGCTTTCCGCCGTATACGTCCACGACGTACCACAATCCGTCCAGCTTGACCTTGTTGTAATATCCGTATGCCGTGTTGCGCAATAAGACGCACTCTATGCCCTCCACGGCGCAGAGCAGACCAAACGCCTTGCTCGTGCCCTCGCTGTCCACGACATAGCCGGAGCCTGCCGCACGCTCTGCCATGAACACGCCTTCAACAAATCTTCCGATAGAATCAACGCCCATATTTTTTGCGCTGACGGTGACAAACTGCAGCCAGTCGTACACGGCATGCACCTTTTGTCTGTCGGTATAGTTTGCCCCGATTATCCTATACAGCACGGACTTTGCCGCGCGGTAAATATTGCTAGCTACATCGTCACCTGCCGTGATTGGTCTATAACCGTTTTGCAATGCGTAAAGCAGCTGCGCTCCGCCGACTACCTTTACGCTGCGCTCCGCTCTGTCAGATGAAAAAATGTAATCCGACGCTCTGCGTTTTAATTCCTCATATTCTATATGCGGCAACACGACGTAAGTGTTGTTGGCGGCGGGACTGCCTACCTCGTCTGTCGGAGCGTTACTAAACGGCGAAAAGGTCAGCCTAATCACATTGCCGTCCGTCGTCGTCACCGGCGAAAGCCCCAGCATTTCCGCTTGCTCAATCATTGCCTGTTCTATCGCCCGCGCGTTGCCTGCCGCATAGCATTCGGCGGAAAAAGCGCACACCGCATACAGCTCTCCGACGTACCGCCGCGCGTCGTCCACGCTCGAGATAAAGGAATTGTTCAAAAGCACAATATCGTCAAGGTACGGTTTGACTTCCATGCCGAGCTGAGAAAAAACGAATTCGTGCCTATCGCCGTCCGTGCCGATGACTATTGTATAGCTTTGTGGGTCTGTATCGCACACGTCTATATACTCGGTCGCCCGAAACAATCCGTCACCGAACAAATGCGAATACTGCGCGTCCGTAGCGTCAAACGTACTGCGCTTTCCGCCGGGAGCCGTTAAGGATATATACAGCGGCTTGCGCTCCTTTGCGTACCTGATATACACGCCGCCCATGTCGTCAAACGCCACCTCGCAATCTGCGTGCGTGTCCTTCGTTATGTTTACGGTGAACTCATTACTGCCCGAAATTTGCTTTTTCTCGCCGTTTACAAACAGCGCAACGGTATACCTACCCATTCCCGGCGTAAATGTAAACTCGGCATTTTTCCCCGCGTCCTTTCCGTTAAGCTGCCAGAGATATACGGACTTGGGATTGAGCGAGTTTATTCTCTCTGTAGCCGTGAATGTAATAGGCATGTACGCTGACGCGCTATCGGTATATGTATGCAAAACCGTCACTTGGGTACGCCGATAAACCTTTACCTCGCTGCGCCTTACAATTCCGCCCAAAGCGGCGGTGACGGTAAACTCGCCGAAGCCGCTCGGCGTGTATTCAAAACGGCTGCCCTCATGGGTTACGCCGTCGCTGCTCTCCCACCGCACGTCCCCTTGAGCATTGTTCTTTCCAAACTCCGCAGTAAAAATCACGGGCGACGGAGCATCCACAGCCGTCTGCACATCGTTTTTGGCGGTGATAACAAAGCCTGTCACCTTGCCGTAATCTATATCCACCGTCATGGTCATTTTTTTTCCGTGCGAGGTAACATCCACCTGCGCGGTGCCCGCTTTAACCCCGACAAGCGCCGTGCCGTCTACTGCTACGCAATCGGAATCGGTATGTAGAACAATATCGCCCTTGTCCGCCGCAGGCAAACATACCACATACGGCAGAATATCGCGGCGCTCCCCGACAAAAAGCGTTATCCTATCGCGCGACAGGCTTACATCAATGCTTTGTGCGCAACCGAAAAGCAGCGCTGCGGCAACAATCACAAGCGCCGCGACAAGCAAATGCGCGATATGGAATTTTGATTTTTGCACTACTATCACGGATATATTGTATCATAAAACCGCCGCAAAATCAATAAAAAGCGAAAAAATATGTGTTGTATCATTTTGCACCGCCGATAAACATAAACTATACCGATGAATTCCATGACAAAAGCAGTAATGACGATGACGACGTTCACATTCATTGAACGCACGCTCGGGTTTTTGTTTAAGATATACCTGTCGCGCGAGATAGGCGCAATAGGTATGGGTATATATTCGGTTGCGCTGTCCTTCTTTTTTGTGCTTATCACCCTGCTGACGTCGGGCATACCGCTTGTCGTGTCCAAACAAACGGCTACAAACAAAGCGGAAAGCGGCGGAGTGTGCTCGGCGGCGCTTATATTCGAGCTTGTTACGGCGCTTATTGTTTGCCTATTGGTTGTTTTATTCCAAAAGCCCATCGGCGCGCTGTTTGCGGATAGTCAATCAATGACGCTTGTAATAGTCATGCTTCCGGCGCTGGTGTTTTCCGGCGTATACTCCGCATTCCGCGGCGTACTGTGGGGCGAAAAACGCTTTACCACCGTCAGCGTGGTGGAGCTGATAGAACAGATTGCGCGCATTGTGGGCTGCGTGGTGCTGTTTTCGCTGTTTTCGGACAAGACGACGGCAGTTGCCGCGTCGATGACTGTAGCCTGCTTTGTGTCCGCGGCGGCGGTGGCGCTGTTCTACTTTTTGGGCAAGCGCAAGCTGAAAAGTCCCAAAGCGCACTTTAAGCCGCTTATAGCAACGTCCGTACCCATAACGCTGTCGCGCACGACATCCAGCATAAACAACTATATAATAGCGATAGCAATGCCCTTTTTGCTGATGTCGAGCGGACTAAATACAGAGCAATCCATGTACGTATTCGGGTCGTGCGTGGGCATGGCGCTGCCGCTACTGTACCTGCCGATAACGGTTGTAGGCTCACTTGCCTTTGTCATGATTCCCACCCTGTCAGAGGCGTACGCCAAGGGCGACAAAAAAAGCGTGTGCAGTCAGATAGAAAACGCGCTGTCCTTTTCCGTGATAATAGCGGCGATAATACTGCCGTCTTACATTGCGCTCGGCGAGCCGCTCGGAACATTCATTTACAACAATACGGACGCCGGAATATTCCTTAAAAAATCGGCTTGGCTGCTGCTGCCGCTGGCGTTTGAAAATATAGCCTCGTCCATGCTTAACTCCCTCGACCTCGAGCGGAAATCACTGATAAACTATCTTATAGGCGCGGCGACAATGTACGTCATTTGCTTTGCATTTTATTCCAGGTTCGATATGGACGTGTTTATACTCGCGTTTGGACTCAGCTTGATAATGTCATCCGTGCTGGACGTAATTGACATAAAACGAAGGTCGGGCTTTAAGCTAAAGTTTTTTAAGCCTCTTTTTATCTGCCTTGCAGGCGCATATCCGGCATGGCTGTTCACCGAATATATCCACTCTATAATCCCCGGTACAGTCCTTCCCATTATAGTTGCAGGCATCGGCGGCGTGTGCTTTTGCGCGCTTGTTGCCGTCATATTCGGCGCGGTGGACTTTGAAATGACGATGGGCAGAAAAAGCAAAAAAGGCAAAAAGAGCAAAACATTGAAAAATCGCAAACCGCTTATGGAATTTAAAGACTGAAATTTTTATAGAGCTGTGCTTTCAAGCAATTGCAAAAGGGCTGTCGCGAGTTTTTACGAACTTGCGACAGCCCTTTTATATTATTAATTTCAGTTATTCGGCGTACCTATCAATGTGAATTCGTATACAGCGATTTGATCTACGTTGTTAACGAAATTCGACTTGAATACAAGCCTGCATTTGAGTGTCATTTGCGGCAATACGCTCTCGTCGCCGAGCGGTGTCCAATCTCCTGTGTTACCGTAATCGTACTCCAAACTCCACTTGCCGAGGGCGGTTGTAAGCTCGGGATATTGCACGTACAGCTCGGCTACGGTTATTCCCGCGGGCTGCTCCATAGTATTATCGGTGAGCATACCATCAAGCGGGCAGGTCACGGACGATACGTCCGAATAGCTGTAGCGCGAAATCGATAAATTCTCAAACACGCGCTCGATATCGGCGTAGTGATTATCCCCCTTTGCGGTAACTTTCAGAAGTAGTGCTCCACTATAATTGTTGGGCAATTCCTTAAAATCGGTCACGGTAATAATGATATAATCGTAGCTGTCCGCCCTACTTTCAACCGTCACCGTAGCGTCGATATCGTTTGTGTAGGTATAACCGTTAAAGATATATTCGGACAAAATCGTTGCATGCAGTGTGCCGGCCTTATAGGGCGAAGCACCGCTTGTGTCCTCGTCCGTGCCGGACTCCACCTTGAGCACAATCTGCCTATTTTCGTCGATAGAAACATCGTAGTAATTCTTGTTCGGGAAGGGATTAATCCACGAATATTTAGGAGTTATGGTGTAAGTGAGCGTCTTATCGTCGGTGTCGCGCATATAATCGTAGCCGTCGCTGTAATCAATCCACGCCCATTCGTAGTTGACCTTATCCTTTAATTCGAGCGTGAATGTGTAGGTGCCTTCGTTCTGCTTCTTCGTGAGCAATCCGTCCTCGCCCACCGTAAGCACGTTGCCGTCCTCGTCCTTGATTGTAACCACCTGGTTATACAGCTCACGCCTGTCTTCGGTGAGGGTGCCGCTATAGCCAAGAAGAATATCGTGGTCCTGCCCGTCGTATAAAACGGTGAAGTTGGAATCGACGATATAAGGCACGTCGACCGAGTACTTTTCCAGCTCTACTTCAAGCATATTGGGGAAAATATAATCCTCGTAGCGTCCGCCCGAGAACACGCACTTAAACTGTCTCCCTTGCCCGCTGACGGAGCAATCTACTTCCTCGTCGGGATTTTTCCATTCAAGCGTCCACTGCACGTCGGCAGTTTCGCCCGACGCCGTCTTCCAAGTGATTCCGCCTCCAATCGGAATAACCGTATCATATTCCGCGTTGTAGATGTTTGTCGTTATCCCGATTCTTGAAATCTTGATTGTGCCCGTTTCGCCTCTCGACCAACCCGTATTCATAAGAGCGAAGCTATCAAAATCGTCTTCGTAGACGGGCGTGAGGGTTGCCTTATTTATCGTGACTCTCTGTAAAGTAGAATTATAATATTTGCCGCAATCGCTGTCATACATATACGCATAGAAATAGTATACTCCGGGGTGAAGGTTTCTGTATTCGTGACTGCCGTCGACAAGATTGGTATACACATTGTCGCTGTTATCGTGAAGTTTTTGGAGACTGTCTTCGTCCTTAACCGTGTTGTATTGCTCCTCACTTATATAAAATATGTCGGATTTTTTTACGTCCACTTCGTTGAGGCTTCTGTCTAAAACGGTAATCGTAGGCTCCTCAAGATACGTCCAGGTCTCATTGTCAAGCCGGATAGAATATGGCGTATGGAGCGGCGAAGTTACAACGTAAAAGCTGATTGTTGCCGAATAGCCGTCGTACTTGTAGGTCTCCCGGTAGCATCCGAGGCTATACGTCTTGGGCGCTTCGGCAAGCGCATTGCCGTTAAAGCTGTACTCCACGGTTACTTCGTTCTCCTTAAGCTCGCGCATCGTACCGTCCGAATACTTGACGTTCAGCTTGATATTGCCGTAATTAGGCAAAGTGTGACTGTAGATTACGTCTTCAAGCAAGTATTCGGTGTATTCCGCACCCTCCCCGTCTATCATGACAAGTCCGTACACCGTCTTGCCTCCGCCGCCCGAGCCGCCGCCACCGCAAGCGGCAAGACATATCGCACAAGCTACAGCGCATGTGAGTGCCATAATAATCAGTGCAAGTTTTCTTTTCATCTTTTCACCTCCAAAAAATAAGAGTGCCCAACAGGGACACCCACAAAAAATATCCCCCTAACTAGCTTTATACTCCGCACACGGAAATCGAGGGATACAAAACGGTGCTATAAACCGTGTGCAATCATATAAAGTACTATCAGTTTAGCATATATTACAAGATTTTTCAAGCACTTATTAAAAATTTTTCGCAAATATTTAACAATACAATCAAAACCGCCGTTTAGCAATATTTAATTCTCAACCTATAACGGCTCTTAATTTGCTTTACTTAATGATGTCGCTGTGCTATACTGTATTTAGTTTAATACAGGAGAAGCCCGACATTGATGAACAATCAACAGGAAATTGCGACTCCGGACAATATAGCTTCCGATAAAGTCCGCTCGCAAGCATTGAAAGTAGGAACAACCAAATGGCTTGCGCACGCCGCGCTGTTCACCGCCATCGCACTGCTATTAAAGGTTATCGGACAGATCGGAACATTATCGGATAACTTTAAGCTTAGCCCTATTTACACCGTATGGCTGCTTTCCGCGGCTATGCTCGGACCGATAGGCGGCATGACCGTATGCTTTATATCGGATTTGCTTATTGCGCTCGTGTTCCCTACCGGCGTGTTTAATCCGTTTATCACAATCGTGTGGACGCTGTACGGTTTGACTGCCGGGTTAATATTTAAGTACTTCCCCGTAAAAAGCTACACGGTAAAGCTTGTGGTATCAGGCGTAATATGCGCCGTGCTGTTTACCTTTATTTTGGATTCGCTCGCAATATGGGGTTGGTGCAAGTATTATCTTAACCTTAAATCGTATTTCGGCAACGGAAAAAATGCGGTATTCGGCGTGTATATGCTGACGCGCCTACTCCAGCTACTCGTTGCACTGGCAAACATTCCCGTCGCGGTCGCATTGTTGCCGGCATTAAACAAGCTTAGATTATTGCCGCCGTTAAAACGGCAGAAAGGAGAATAACCATGCCCAATATTTCTATAAAAATGCTCGAAGGAAGAACGAGAGAGCAAAAGGAAAAGCTCGCCCGCGACCTTGTGGAAGTGCTCTCGCGCGATCTCGGCGCAAGTCCGCATTGGATTACCTGCACTATAGAGGACTACACCGCAGAAGAGTGGCAGGACGTTTTTAAAACCGAAATCGCAGACAAGCCCGATTCCGTCGTATTCAAAAAACCCGAATACGACCCCAAGGTATTGCTGTAATCCCCCATCCAATATTGAACGCGGCACATATTTGTACCGCGTTTTTTGCGTTTAGATTATTTGTCGCCGATTAACTTAATTTATTCTTACTCTCGTAAATGGCAAAAAACATCTTTTGCACTTGCGAATAGTAGATTATGCGCACAGGCTTATCGGTCTCCGGATCGCGCTCCGGCTCGCCGGTGGAGGGATCTGTGGGCGTTACAACCTCGCTTTGGTTTCCGTCGTCGTAGCTGCCGGTGCCGTTTTGCGCGCCGTTGGATTCCAAGTACCAGTTGTTAAAAAACTCCGCAATCTGTCCGATGGGGTCCCACTGCGATTGCCAGTATTCGCTGGCAAACCATTTTTCGTTGTAAACCCTGCTGTCAACGAGCCTATCGTAGAGTAGGTACGACGGAATATCATCGTTGAGCACAAACGCCTCCAACAGATTGTCAAAAGCGTAATAGTAGCCGCAATACCGCAAATACCCGTCGTCGGACGACAGCAAGATATACCTTGCCAAAATGTTTGCGTCCCCCTCGCGGAACACCCCTTTTGTGTGCGCCAGCTCGTGCGCAAGCGTGAGGGTGCGCGTTGTGGGCGGCGCGGCGTTGTTTACCGTAGCTTCGCCCATTGGCAAAAACGTCATGCCGGTTATAAGCATTTGCGACATAAACCAACTGTTTACCACAGGCTTTGCCGTGGGCGTGTACTGGTTGAAGTACTCGTCCGTCAGCTTTGCATATTCTACTTTTATGCGCTCCGCCAGCTCGGAAAAGGTGTACGGACACTCCACACACCCATTCTTATCGCGTGGAAGCGTGGCGGCAAGGTTGTTGTAATCTGCAAGAAAATACTCGACAACAGTCTTTACGCCCTCGGCGTCATATTTTTTGTCCGACTGCGGAATGGGCATCTCGGCTCGGTAGTATGCAAACGCCATACTCATTACGTAAAGATTAAACATGTACACTACGCCCACGCCTATGGACAGCGCGCCGGTTAGCACGGATAAAAACTTTGCCCTGCCTAAGTTGACGATAAGCCGCACGTAAAAAAATATGCCAAGTCCTATCAAGCAAACTATGCCGAGCTCCGTAACGGAAAACGGCAGCCACGACGTAAGCGTTCCGGCAAACCTTTCCCACCCTGCCTCGATATGCGTCGACCACCACTCCGCAATTTCAGGATCGGTGCGCAACGCCAGCATCAGAATCAGCGGAACAGTAAGTCCGCACAATACGGCGGCAAGGATAAACACCGCCCTGCCGATAGGACGTTTTATCATTTTTGCCGTATAAAAGCGCGTATAACGCTTGGGCTTGAGCAGTCCCCCGCGTTTTTGCCGTTCGACAGTCATAGTGACATTATATCAAAAACACGGTGCAAAATCAAGCCCCAATTTTGCTAACGGCACAGAAAAAATGTGCATGTTATGTATAACACGCACACACTCTGCACAATATATTATTGTAAGGCCTCGCGGGTTTACGATAGGTAAATTGCTATGCGATTAAACCTCCTACCCACAACGCGATAGCTTTACAGACGGTTCGCACCTGCGCCGTAAAATACTTTTCTTTCTACGGCATGCGAAACGGAAATATCCTCCAATGCTAAAGCGTTGTGGGATTTTTTCGTTGCAGATAAATTTCACCGCAAAAGCCGCTAAATCTGCAACGCTTTGGAAATGTCTTTCTTAAGCCGATAGATAATCTTTTTTTCCAAACGAGAGATGTACGACTGCGATATGCCCAAAAGATCGGCGACTTCCTTTTGTGTCTTTTCAGATTTTCCGCCCAGCCCGAAACGCATTTGCATGATAACGCGCTCACGGCTGTTTAGCCGCTCCAACGCCTCGTTCAACAGCCGACATTCCGCCTCGTTTTCAAGCTCCTTGCCCACCGAGTCGGGATCGGTACCCAGTATGTCCGCCATTACAAGCTCGTTGCCGTCGGCGTCCACGTTGAGGGGCTCGTCCAGCGAAACTTCGGCGCGAAGCCTGACGACGCGCCTTAGGTGCATGAGTATCTCGTTTTCTATGCACCGCGAAGCGTATGTGGCAAGCTTAATATTCTTGTCCGTATCAAAGGAGTTTACCGCCTTTATCAGCCCCACCGTGCCTATTGAAATCAAATCCTCCACGTCCACGCCGGTGTTGTCAAACTTGCGCGCTATATATACCACAAGCCTGAGATTGTGCTCGATAAGAAGCGCCTTTACCGTCGGGTCGGTTTTAAGCCTTGCGATAGCGTCCGCCTCCTCCTGCGGCTCAAGCGGATGCGGCAAACCGTCGCCGGAGGTCAAGTATTCAAGGCAATTCTCATCATTGCCAAGAGCAAAGCGTTTTATTGCCGCAAGTATAGCGTTTAATATCATACTACCTCCGTCATTACCGAGGGGCAAAGCAGCATTTCGTGAGAAGAAGAAAAGCTCTTACTCTGCCCACCGACAAGCCCTATCATTGCATTTATTTTATGCCGACGGCGCGCCGAATAGACCGCTATTTCACTCGGTTGCACCAAGTAAATTACCGTCGTGCCCGCAGGCGTGGATAGCGTCATTGTGCGAAGCGACGGAAGCTTTTTTGCAAACCCCACCGCCGCCCTGCCGTCAAGCTTGTCCGTAAACCTGTCTATATCTGTTATCAGTACGGGCAGCCCTGACTTAGCGTCAAATACGCAGTTGCCTGTGTCCAAAAACGCCGAAAACTTTACCGTAGTATCAAATACCGAAATCTCCGTTTGGTACTCGTACGGCGCCCTTACGCGCGGCACATTGAGCCGCCGTATGCAATACCTTAGGCCAAAGTATACAATAACACCGCAAACAAGCACCAAACTTATGGGATACTTTGCTACAAACTCGGCAACGTTTTTTCCGCCGCACAGTGCCAGCTCCACAGCATAGCACGCACCGCCCAAAGCAAACGTACAGCCCAAAAACACCACAGCCGAAACAAAGCACCGCGGCGTTCTAAAGTACATGATAAAGCTGAGTACCACCCACAAAGCGAGCTTAACCGCAATAGACGCCCACACGCTTTTGATAAACGGATAGAACACCGCAACCGCAGTACCGACAGCCGCACCGACAATAAGTCGCCATGTCCTTGCTTTAATGTGGCACAGCCTTGCTGCGGCAGAGCCTGCAAGATATGTAAGCAAAAGGTTATCGATGATGACAAACTCTATATACATGCCCACATTGTAGCAAAAACATTTTGCGTTGTCTTTACCATTATGTCGAAACGCATTACGCTTTTTAACAATTTAAAGGCTATTTTGTCAAATGCGTTTTTTGGTTTTTTGCATAAAAAATTCGGATTTTAAAAATCCGAATTAAGTCCGTTTTGTTTTGCCATTTCCATATAGAGAATAACCGCGCCCACAATATCCAAGCAAAAGATAAAATGAAAAACCAAAGCGACTGTCATTGTTTTATTGGGCTTAATCTTTTTGCAAAATAGATATTTTATTGTGTAAAATACGGAATGAGCGCTTGTAGAAAGCATAAAAATATACGTAATTACAACTTCGACACATATTAACAGCGGTATCGCCATCATCAACCAAGGATTAAGAAAACCTGCCAACAATAAAATGCACACCAATAGATTAAATATATACCACGGAATCAATACTATCTTAACAATAAGCGCTGTCTTTAGCGGTGAACGTCCGCTTCGTATAATATTCAAACTTGCAAAAATAAAGGACACTATGCACACAGGCGCCATTACCGACATAAACGAAAAACCGATAGTGAATAATATCTTAACCGTTTCAAAAGAAATAGACGGTATCTTTGCCAATATCAAAATCAAATAAAACGGTATATGTATCATATACATACAAACCGCTTGTATAATCAGTATTATATTGCTTCTTTTCATATGTGCCCCCTATTAGTACCGATTAACTAAAACATCACCTTTACTTCAATTGCCAGAGCGCCGTATTTTTCTATCAGTTCGGGCGAATAGTAGGCGTACATATCGCTTGCGTCTGCAACTTCGTCCTCACTGTACCCTATCGCTGTCTTGTCGTAGTGGGAATACAGCTCGAAAAAATCTTTATAGCGCGCAAGGCTTATAACCGCGCATGCAACCTTTTGGTGAGTATCGATGTTTTCAAACTCGATTGTATCACCTACTTTTATCTTTTTACGCTTTTCGTCGTTAAGGCGCATTTCAACCGTCTTTTTGCCGGTGACTATAGCTCGAAACGCGGAATTTACCAAATTCATTTTATGTATCATAATCTTCGCTTCTCTCCCTTGAAAGGCATCCGACAATTATACCCATATGCCCATTGGCGATAAGGCATAAGCAACTGCGAGTTAACAGTATTCTTAAACCGAATTGAAATATACAAGCAAATTATTACTAAAATACGGCTATGCTTTTGCTTCTTCCGTCGTTGCTTCCAACTTAAAGATTACAGGTCGCAAACCGTCGTTGCAGCAACAAATTGCCACGCCTTTTTCTTTTATCCAATCGCCGTAATAAAACAGTCCGTTTTGTGCGCCGTGCGCTAATGCAAAAACATACTGGTATATTGCCTTCCATGCTTCATCACATAATCCATCAGGTTTTGCATAATCGGCATAAAATATTTGTCCCTCTTTATGAAAAGGACAAGTAGATAACCCCTTGGCGCCGTACTGCTCTGCCAAATCTTTATTAAGCGTTGTTTTTAAGACAGTTATTTTAACTTTGTTCATCGTACAAATTCTCCGTTAAATTGCGTTTAACAGTACAATCATTCTATCATAAATCTATTAAAAAAACAAGAGCAACGATTGGGTTTGCGTTGCTCTTAATATTTTTATTTGCGTTTTCTAAGTAAGTCAAGCCAGGTCTGTTCGCTTTCGTCGTCAAGGCTTACAAAGCCGTCTTCTTCCTTAGGTTGCGCGGGCTGACGGTAGCGCGGATCGAACAGCGGCGGAACAGCTCCACCCTGCACAGGGGCTTGGGCTTGCATTGGCTGACCTTGAATAGGACGCGGCGGAACAGGCTGATACTGTGCGGTCTGCATCATAGGCTGAGGCTGAGGCTGCGCTTGATGCATGACGGGCTGAACAGGCTGTCTCTGCTGCATAACAGGCTGGGTCGGCGCTGTGGGCTGCTGTTCAGCCCTTGCGTGAGAAAAGCCTGTTGCTATAATCGTGACCTGCAATTGGTCCTGAAGCTCGGGGACAATCGCGTGACCAAAGACTATATTGGCATCTTGAGCGCAGATGTCGCGCACAAGCTCGACGGCTTGCGATACCTCGCTCATCTTGATTTCCCTGCCCTCTACCTGCACAATGGCGCGTGTCGCACCCTCGATAGACGTGTCGAGCACGTTGTTGTTGACGGCGCGTTTTACAGCCTCTACGGCGCGGTTGGTGCCGCTTGCCCTGCCTATTGCCATAATGGCGTCGCCGCCGTTTTTGAGTATTGTATTAATATCGGCAAAGTCAACGTTGATCTTGCCGGGATTGACTATCAAATCGGTCAAAGCCTGGACGCCCTGGCGCAGAATGTCGTCGGCGTACTTAAACGCCTCCTGCGTGGTGAGGTCCTTTGCAACGGTTGCAAGCCGCTCGTTGGGCACGATTATTATTGAATCCACGTATTTACGCAGTTCCGCAATGCCTGCCTGTGCGTTGCGCATGCGCACTGCGCCCTCAAACTTGAACGGCGTGGTGACAAACGCGACGACAAGCTTGTTCTCCTTGCGCGCAATCTCCGCAATTACAGGCGCGGCGCCCGTGCCGGTACCGCCGCCCATGCCTGCGGTTATGAATATCAAGTCCATGTCCTTGATCAGCTTTGTAAGCGTTTCGCGGCATTCCTCTGCGGCCTTCCTGCCCTTTTCGGGGTCGGCGCCTGCGCCGTAGCCGCGTGTCGTATTGGAGCCGATCTGCACTCTGCGCGTGGCCTTGGATATGCGAAGCGCCTGCTTGTCGGTGTTGATCGCCATAAACACGTTGACCTTGACCTTGGCTTCTATCATGTTGTCAACAGCGTTGCTGCCGCCGCCGCCAACGCCGACTATCATCACCTTTACCGACGAGTTAAGCTCGCCGTCCTGAATATTAGAGCCGTATTGTCCTTGCATAATCTACTCCTTTTGTCTACGTTTTTGAAACCAACGTTTAAATCTGTTTATCATTCCGCCGTCAGACGGGCTGCTGCATAACACCATGTTCAGTATGCCAATCTCGGACGACAGGTGCGGGCTGTCCAGCATGGGCTGCGTGGGCTTTACCGCCAGCGTTTCGTGGCCGAGGCACTCGGCTAAGTATTCAATAGCGCCGCGCATAGTTATAACGCCTCCGCCAGTGACCGATAACGGCACGTACTCGGGATAAGCGTATCCGCAGCCTTTAAGCGATTTTTGTATGTACCTTGCCAGTACCTCTATCTCCAACTGCACCGTTTGGTTGGTTGCCGCCACGTCAAAGCGTTTTATCTCGTTGTTTACTTCTATCTCGTACTCGGTGCGGAAAACGGGCGGTGTCTCTTCGTCGTCCGGCCTTACAAAATCGGGCTCCAGCGACAAAATGACCTTGTGCTTTAACAGCTCTGCCCAGTGCTTCGGAATGCCGAACTTGTTCATAAGCGCCTTGGTTATTCTGTCTCCGCCCCAGGCAAAAAACTTTTGCACGCACACGCCGTCGCCACGTCCTATCGTGAGCGCAGTGCCGAGCGCGCCGACGTCCGCAAGAATGACGCACTTATCGCGAGTAAAGTCGTCAAACAGCAGCAGTATCTCCGCCAAGCTCGAGGAAACAAAATCCACTTCCTCAATCTCCGAAAGACGCGCCGCGGCGGTTATGTCCGCGATAAAATCGTTGCGTGCCAGTATGTACGAAATGCTTCCGCCCAGCTTGGTGGACATCATGCCTACTGGCTCTATCAGCTTGTGCTGATTGTCAAGCGTGTAGTATATAGGCTGGATGTTGACTACGGTCTTGTCGGGGAAGTCAAACGCGTTGCCTGTTTCAAAAAGCGTCTGCACGTCGCTTTCCGTTACCCTGCGCTTTTTGTTGAGCGAAATGGATACGTCCGCAACACAGCACTTGGAAAACTCGTTAGGAACGCCCACATACAGCTTGTCTATCTTTTGCCTAGCGCTCGCCTGCGCGGCAGTAATAGCCTGTCCGATGCAATGCGACAGCTTTTCGCTGTCCAGCCATTGCCCACACGAAAACCCGGCATACTCGCACACGCCTATCCCGTCAAGGTTAATCGTGTTGTTTATGCCGCGGCTGCCGATAAGTACCGTTATCTTGCTCGTGCCTAAATCTAAAATTGCAACGCTTTGTTTCAAGACATAACCCCTATTACAAACTACCATCATTCATTATACACGACATATAGTAGCTTGTCAAGTGTACTGCGGAAAATCGTGAGGAATGTGTTTTTACGCTAAGCTCTCGTAGTATTGAGCGTAGTATTCGCCGTCGTTATGGAGCGCGCCTTGGGACGGATCGGAGTTGGGCGCCGTGTAAGAACACCTAATGGCGCCGTCGCCCTGGCTGAAGTTGGGATAGACGCGTATAAGTCCGCACGTTTGCTCCACCCCCGTGACCGTGGGATCGGCTTTTCTATACACCGCAAAGCCGCGCTCGAGCATGTCCGTAAACTTCGGACCGTTGTCGTGTATCTCTATAGAACAACCGGCCTTTGTGCGGATATACACATAACCTTCGCGCCTAAAATCAATAAAGTCGATAAACTGAATAATCGAAAGGTCGATCATACCCTTATCGCGCAAGAATTTGATAATGGTATCTATATACTGCCTGTCCTTGCCGCCGGCGCTTTGGAAGTAATCGCCTATCTTCACCGAAGTGGCCGCAAAGGGCTTTACGGTAAAATATCCGTCAAGCTCGGTATCCGACACACTGCCTATCCTGCCGGACGAATAGCATTGGTAATACTTGCCGCCGTTTCGGTACTGAAACGACTTTTCGTAGATGACGTAGTTAATGGTAACTCTGTCGGGGAAGCTGCGCTTTATGTTTATGACCCCTACGTCGGGATACGCCTCCTCCACCTTGCGCTTTATCGCCGCTTCGTCCACAAAGAACATGGAGCTGTTCAGTTCAATCCCCGCGGTTTTTATAATCTTTTTGTCGTACTCCTCTATCTGAGGATGCTCGTAATAGCTGTATGCGTCCACGTGCCTAACAAGAAAAGTAGCGCCGAATATTACTATCAGCAGCACCAGCACCAACACCACTATTAAGAATGCTATCAACTTCTTGTTACGCATATACACTAAGTATAGCAAACAATAATACAAAAATCAAGCCTTTACTTCTTTTAAAAAAGAAGTAAACAAGAAAATTTTATTAAATTATTGTCATTCTGAACGCAGTGAAGAATCTCCACCTTAATGGCGGCTCCGCCGCCCTCACTCTTAACTCTGAACTCTTAACTCTGAACTCTCTCAATCCTTGCTCCGAGTGCGGCAAATGATTGCTCTATTTTTTCGTAGCCGCGGTCTATATGCTCGGTGCCGTAAATTTCCGTACAACCCTCGGCGGACAGTGCGGCAATTACAAGCGCCGCGCCGCCGCGAAGATCGCACGCCTTAACCGTGGCGCCGTGAAGTCTCGGCACGCCTGCCACCACCGCTATTCTGTCCTTGACGGTTATATTCGCGCCCATCTTTACAAGCTCGGTCGTGTAACCAAACCGATTTTCAAACAGGTTTTCCACTATGACAGAGCTTCCCATTGCGCGGGAGAGCATTGCGCAAAACTGCGGCTGCATATCTGTGGGGAACGCAGGATACACGTTTGTTTCCAGTTTATGTATTGCCTTTGGTCTGCCGCTCGCTGTTATGCGCACAGTGCCGCCGCGGACGGAAAGCTTGGCGCCCGTCTTTTTAAGCCGCTCGGTTATGCCGAAAAGATGCTCCGGCACGACGTTTTTTACAGTTACACATCCCCCGCTTGCCGCGCACGCCGCAAGAAAAGTGCCTGCGCAAATCCTGTCCGGCATGGGTCTGTATGTACAGCCGTGAAGTTTTTTTACCCCGGTGACGCGAATGATCGATCCGCCTGCGCCCGACACCTTGCCGCCCATCTCGTTTATAAACCCGGCAAGGTCTACAATCTCCGGCTCCCTCGCTGCGTTTACAATTACCGTCTCCCCGTCCAAAAGCGCGCCCGCCATCATCAGATTTTCGGTAGCGCCGACCGAGGCGAAGTCCAGGTTTATGACCGCGCTTTTCATGTCGCCACCGTCACAGCAGATAACCCCGCCCTCGTCCTCTATTTTTACAGACAAACCCTTCAGTCCTGAAATATGTAAATCTATGGGTCTAAGTCCTATCTCGCACCCACCCGGATGGCTTATGTATGCCTTTCTGCAGCGCGACAGAATGGAACCCAGTATAAATATTGACGAGCGCAGTTTGCCCGTTAAATCGGCGTTTATGACGTTTAGCGACACGTCGCGGCAGCAAACGTGAAGATTGTCGCCGATAAACTCCGCACTGCAGCCCAAATGCCGCATAATGTTTAGCATTGCGTCAATGTCCTTTAATTGCGGACAATTTTCGATTATAATCGGTTCGTCCGTCAGTATACACGCCGCAATTATCGGAAGCGCCGCGTTTTTTGCCGTTTGCACGGATATTTCGCCGCTAAGCGGCGCACCGCCTTGAACTATAAGTTTTTGCATACACCAACCTCTTAGATTAGTCCGACTGCCACTAACCTATTTCTTTTTTAGTATATGTGTACGCAAGCGCGGACGTGCAAGCGATTAAATAAGGCTATATTATCTATGTTATATATTCTTAGCACGAAAAAAACGTGCACACTAATTTACATTGCTACACAAAAAATCACCGTTTATTATATTGGATAGCTTTATTATTCCTGCGCAGTTTAAGACTGACTTTGCGATAAAGCCATGCCCAATTCTTCTATTTGCTTTATCTCGTCCTTATGTCTATCGAGTAAGTCAGTTAGATTGTCTGTTTCTGTTATTGATATGCGTTTTACCGTATCTATACCCATATGTCCGTAATAGTGTTCTATGGCGTTTAGTATCAATTCGTTTTCCTGTTCGCGTACTCCCGCACGCACTGCTATTGCAATCCCTTTAATTCGGTTTTGCGCTAATAAAACTCTGTTGGGATTGGTGTCGCCGTATGGCGTCGTTCTATCAAACAAGACTTTTAGTTGCCCGGGAACGTCCGCCCAATAAGACGGCGACGCAATAACCACAATATCGGAGGAAATAATATCTTTAATTATCTTTTGCACATCGTCGTTTAGCACGCAATTGCCGTCAATATAACATTTTTTACAACCCTTGCAAAAATGCAAATCGGCGTCACCAACGCAGTATTTAGCAATTTTGACATCGCGATTTGCAACGCCGCTTATAAAGCTGTCTATTAAATAGGCGCAGCTGCCGTTATTACGAGCACTGCCGTTAATACATGTTATCTTCATAATATCACCCACTTAAATAATTTTTTGTATAGAAAAAGCGCGACCGAAATCGCGCTTTTTTATTTTGATTAATCGTCGTCCGACCTGTTGCCGTTGAGCCTGGAACGAAGCTTGTTGAGTACAAGCTGGTTGGCAAGTCTGCGCACCTTGTCGGAAGCTTCCGTTTCCGCTATGGTGGTGAACTCTTGCGGCAGTATGTCGCGCAAAATCTCGTCCACCCTTTCCTCGCTTACGCCGCCGTCGCCTAGCTGTTCCACAAGCTGTTCCATTATCAGCTTGT
>JAFLVH010000031.1 GCA_022508365.1 Clostridiales bacterium
AGCGCCGCGTCGTCGTAGGCGTATTCCACCTGGTTGCCCTTTTCTATCTTGTACAGCGGCGGCAGTCCTATATATACATGCCCCTCGTTGATAAGCTCCTTCATGTAGCGGAAGAAGAATGTAAGAAGTATCGCGCGGATATGATATCCGTCCACGTCCGCGTCGGACAGAATGATAACCTTGTGGTAGTTTAGGTTGTCCGCGTTGTAGTCCTCGCCAATTCCCGAGCCGAGCGCGGAGATAAGCGTTCTTATTTCCTCGTTGGCAAGCACTTGGTCAATGCGCTTCTTTTCCGCGTTGAGCGGCTTGCCCCTAAGCGGCAAAATCGCCTGGTACGCCCTTGCCCTCGCCTGCTTGCATGTGCCGCCTGCGCTGTCGCCCTCTACGATAAACAGCTCGTTGTTTTCGGGCTTTCTGCCGGTGCACGGCGTTAACTTGCCCACAAGGTTAAAGTTGTCTATGGCGTTTTTGGCGCGCGTGATCTCCTTCTCTTTGCGCGCCGCTTCGCGCACCTTGGCGGCAAGCAAGCCCTTTTTGATTATGTTTTCGCCGATGGCGCTGTTTTTAGGATCGGCAAAGTAATCGCCCAAAACCTGCGACACAATGCCCTCTATCGCTATCCTTGCGGCGGGATTGCCTAGCTTGGTCTTGGTCTGACCCTCGAACTGAACGTTGGTCATCTGCACAGACAAAACCGCCGTAAGCCCCTCGCGGTAGTCGTCGCCCAAGAGGTTTGCGTCCTTGTCCTTGAGCATGCCGACGCGTCGCGCAAAGTCGTTCATGACCTTTGTGTACGCCGCCTTAAAGCCGGTCTCGTGCGTGCCGCCCTCGGTTGTGGGAATGTTGTTTACGTACGAAAACAGGTTTTCGGTGTACGCGTCAGTGTGCTGAAAGGCAAGCGTCATGGCTACGCCGTCCTTTTCGCCCGTTATCATAACAGGCTCGTCGTAAAGCGTGTTTCTCGCCTCGTTAATGTACTTTACAAAGTCCACAAGACCGCCGTCATAGCAATATTCCAGCGAGCGGTAGCCGTCGCCTACGCGCGTGCGCTCGTCAATCAGCTTTACCTTGAGTCCCTTGTTTAAAAACGCCAGTTCGCGTAATCTTCTCGCTATTGTATCAAACTGAAAAACAATGGTCTCGAATATGCGCTTGTCCGGCATAAACCTAACGCGCGATCCGTGCTTGTCCGTCTTTTCGCCGGTATCTATCAGGCTGTATCTGGGCACGCCGCCCTTGACCTCGCCGTTAACTTCTTTGGATTCAAACTCCATGCGGTAGGTCGTGTTGTTTTTGAAAACCTCCACCTTGAGCCATTCCGACAACGCATTTGTGACCGACGCACCCACGCCGTGAAGTCCGCCCGAATGCGCGTAATTGCTTGTGTCAAACTTGCCGCCGGCATGAAGCTGAGTGAATACAACCTCCACGCCCGACACGCCTAATTTGGGATGAATGTCAACGGGAATACCGCGACCGTCGTCCTCTACGGACGCACTGCCGTCGGCGTGAATCGTTACCTCTAAGCCCGTGCCGTAACCGTTGGACACCTCGTCTATGGAGTTGTCCACAATCTCCCACAAAATATGATGCAAGCCCTTTATGCCCGTTGTGCCTATATACATACCGGGGCGAAGTCTGACTGCATCCAACCCCTCTAAAACTCTTATATTACCCGCGTTATAATCCGCCATAGTTTCCTCCGTAAAAGCGTACACCTAATTGTAACATAATTTAAAATTTTTGGCAAGAAAAAATTAATCAATACCATTAATTCTTAATTCCGAATTGTTAACGGTTAATTATATAAGCCCGACAAACCCGGTTTGTCTAAGCGCTTCGTAAAGCACCAGAGCGACTGTATTGGACAGGTTTAGCGAGCGCAAATCCTTTGCCATGGGCACTCTCAGCGCCGTGTCGGGATTGCCGAAAACTATATGCTCCGGCAGGCCTTTTGTCTCCTTGCCGAATATCAAATAATCGCCGTCCTCGTACTGTATATCGGTATACCTTTTGCTCGCCTTTTTTGACAGGTAAAAATACCTGCCGCCTTTTGTCTTTTCAAAGAATTCGTCAAGGCTGTCGTAGTACGTCAAATCCAATTTATCCCAATAATCCAGTCCGGCGCGCTTAAGATGCTTGTCGGTTATTTCAAACCCCATGGGTTTGATTATGTGAAGCCTAGATCCCGTGCACGCGCACGTACGCGAAATGTTGCCGGTGTTTTGCGGTATCTCCGGCTGATAAAGAACTATATTGAACATACGGTTACTCTTTCCCCTCGAGCTCGTCCAAAAACCGCACAAAGTCGTTGTACACTTCGTCTTTGTTTATCTCGTTGAGTATCTCGTGCCGACCGCCCTCGTACATCTTGACAAGCGGAATAAGTCCGCTGCTTTTTTTGTACGCCTTAACAAGCTTGTCTATCAGCTTGCCGTAGCCGCCCACGCCGTCCGCCGTACCCGACGCTATCATCAGCTTAAAGTCACTCGGCACAAGGTGTCTGTCCTTGTTTATTCGCGCACAGCCGTCCAGCATCTCGCGGTAGAACATATTGGAGCATATCCCCACGCCCGCGCACTGTTCGTCGGCGTTGTAGCTTTCCACCGCCGCCTTGTCGCGGTTGAGCCAGCCGTTTAGCCCGTCCTTTATCTTTTTGTCATAGCTTGTAAATGTCATTTTGGCAAAGAACTTGCCATCGCCGTCCGGGTTCTTTTTTGCGCCGCGCCCTGCAATCTTGCGCCCTAATGACAGCATAAATCCGCTCTGCAATGTGGAGCCGCAAAGTATGGCGCCGCTTACAGACGCATGATACTTTTCTATAAACCGCTGGGTCAAAATACTGCCGTAGCTGTGCCCTATAACGTACACGCGCTCCACGCCCCAACGCTCGCGCGCCATATCCGCTTCGGACATGATGTCGTCCACCGTCGTCTCGAACATTCCGTCCGCGCCCTTGCCGCGTCTATCCTTGTCCGTCATGCCGAAGCCACGATTGTCCATGCCTATCACATTGTAGCCGTGACTGCCTAAAAACGTGCAAAAGTCATCGTACCGCGCAATATACTCGCACATGCCGTGCACCATGACAACCGCGGCTTTAGGGCGCTCCACGTTGTCCCAGTAGGTCACCAAAACGTCCTTGCCGTCACGCATTTTTACAAATTCGGTAGTCATAATTCCTCCGAAAAACATATATTTTTCTGCTTACAATTATACTATAAATAGTAAATCTTGTCAACGGAGAGATTATGAAAACGATTGTTTTTGCCGGCGGCGGCACCGCAGGACATATCATGCCCAATATCGCGCTTATTAACGAACTTAAGTACGACTTTAATTGCGTCTATGTAGGCGGCGACGGCATGGAAAAGGATATTTGCCTTTCGCGCGGAATTCCCTTCCACCGCATAGACACGGTTAAATTCCGCCGCGATAAACTGCTGTCAAACATAAGCGTGCCGTTTAAACTGCGCGCCTGCGTAAAGCAAGCAAAACAAGTGCTTTCCGAAATAAAGCCCGACCTAGTATTCGGCAAGGGCGGCTATGCGGCGCTGCCGGTTGTGCTCGCCTCCTCCGCGCCCGTACTGTGCCACGAAAGCGACTTTTCGCCCGGGCTTACCACCAAGCTGACCAAGAAAAAAGCGGAAAAGGTTTTGTGCGCGTTTTCCCCTTGCGCCGTGCGGTTTAAAAACGGGCTGTACGTGGGCACGCCGCTGAACCAAAGCCTGTACCGCGGCGTCAAGGATACTCGCCACTACGGGCTTGACGGAGGTAAACCGATAATCGCGGTGGTGGGCGGCTCGTCCGGCGCGGCGTCCGTAAACGCAAAAATCATAGACATGCTGCCAGATCTGCTCAAGGACTATCAGATAATCCACATGACTGGCAAAAACAAGCAAGGCGGCGAAAAACGGCGCGGCTATGCGACGGTGGAATTTGAAAACGATATGGCGCGGCTGTACGCCACCGCGGATATAATAATAACGCGCGCGGGCGCAAACGCCATAGCAGAGTGCATAGCGCTTAACAAGCCGACTATCGCCGTTCCGCTGGAAAAGGCGTCGCGCGGCGACCAATTGCAAAACGCCGAATATTACGGCAAGCTGGGCGCGATAAAAGTTTTAAGAGAGCGCGAGCTTAATGGCCTTTCCGCCGCCGTCAAAGACGTCATGGATAATAAAGATAAATACGCCACTGCCATGAAAAATATAAACATTGACGGCACAAAAAAGATAGTGTCTATAATAAATTCGGTATTATACTCCGGGGCAAGCCCCGGACACGCGCGCTAAGCGTGCGGATCCGCTGCAAGCAGCGTAGTATCATACCGAATTTGTCGTCATCGCAAATTTGCTATTGCAAGCAAGCAAATTTACTCATCGAATAAAGTCTACAATTTAACCGATATCAAATATATATCGCTGCCGCCCGTTGTATCCGACAGCGCCGTCCCACCATTAGCCGACAGCGCTATTAAAAACTCGTTATAACCCGTTTTTATCACCTTGTTTATGTTTGCATCCTTTATTCCGAGCGAAGCATAAACGCCGTTGCAGTCCGTTATCACAACGCCGCTTTTCGTTGTGCCTATAAACAGCGGACTGTCCATATTCACTACGGAATTAAGCCGCACACTGTTTATGTCGGTTATGGTTTTTCTGCTCAGATAGCTGTCCAGCTCGTACGTCACTCCGCCCTTGTCGTCAATAAAGCATGCGTAATACTTGTTGTTGCAGTATATAAGATCTGCGTCCGTAAACTTGAATGAAAGCATGTCGCGGCGGTAGCTGGAAAATCCGTAGTCCACCGTTACAATGGCCGCCTCGCCGCTTTTTTCGCACACCGCCATGTATCCGCCGGAGTACGGCAAAACCGCATAGGGGCGAAGCATGCTCTCGTCATTGCCGCCGTAGTAGTGCGGAACGGCGTCCCCTCCCGCCATAAACGTGTAAAACACAATCGCATCGTACCTAGGGCTACTGTATGCCCTTGCGGATATTACGTATCCGTCGCCCGACACGTAGCAATCAAAGTACTGAATATTAAGCGCGCTGGAAATGCGCGTGCTTTTTCCCACCGCCCAACCGTCGCCGGCTCTTGTGTATTCGACAAGCTTTACAGTGCCCGCGCCTATTGTTGTCACCACCGATATCTTTTTGCTGCCGACCGACATAATGTCAACTGCCGTGCCGTCCAGGTCGGAAAGCTCCTTTATCTCCCCCTCCTCGCTCACAGAAAACAGCGTGGATTTTTCGCCGTCCTCGGCTGCGTCCGCAACGGTAGCCACGCCGAATCCGCCGTCTATAACGCCTGCCGCGGTCATCTTGCCGTCAAAGTATGTAAAGCCGAGGATTTTTCCGTCCGCGCCTATCCTGCACATAAAGCCGCCGCTTGCGTCAAAGTCGTAACCGGGTACGGAGGCGTTGCCGAATATGTACGTGACGCCGCCCGAGCTAAACGAAAAGACAATGCTGTCGTCGCCGCTGCCCATAAGCCTTGTCTCGTAGGAAATTTCCTTTACCTTGCCCTTGGACGGACCGCGCAGCTTTTCGTGCGGCGGAGTGACCACGTCCACAACGCCGTCGTCCGGCTTTTCACTCGCGTCGCTTTCGGCAAGGCGCGGCGTGCGCAAAAAGAATATGACGGCTATAAGCCCGGCTATTACTATATTGAGCGCTGTTATCACGGCTATCTGCTTTTTTGTTATGCTCATAATGTACCTCCGTATAATTCGGAATTAGGAATTAAGAATTATCGGATATATGATAACACTGTAAATATGCTTTTTTACGCTCACGCAAAAAAGTACAAATTACGCAACAAAAAAGAGAGGCTTGTTTGCCTCTCGATTTTCTTAAGTGCAACTTAGTCGCTCTCATTCTTAATTCTCTATTCACCTGTCGTTTGGCACAGGCAAAAGTGTTTCCGCGGCGGACCTTACAACCTGACGGTAATATTTGCTGGGCTTATTTATGTTGGGAATAAGCGGCATTCGCCAGGCAAACGGAATAAGCTCCTCCTCGCCGCCCACCCACTCGGGCTTAGCTACAGGCAAAACGACGGGCGCGACATGCTCGTGAGTGGTGTAGTTGAATGCGGTTTCCGTCTTGGTTGCGGCAACCTCGTCATCATCGCGTTTTTTTGTGCGTCGAGAAACGGCGGAGGACTTTTGCTTGAGCCTGCCCTTGGCCTCCTCGTACACCTCGGCCTTGGTTTTTTGCAATACCACTTCCGGAATGTCGTCAATGGTGACAGTCCTCAGCCTGTCCCTTTTTTTGCTCTTTTTTTCGTAGGACGGCGAATACTCCATTTCCGGAATGACGAATTCCTCTATTAACTTTTCTATATCCTTTGCCATAAAATCCTTTTAATATTATTGCGCTCGGTCGACCTACATATGCGCGTTAAAGTCCGAAAACTTGTTTTTGTTTTTGTTGAGTATAAACTGAAGCTTTTGGATATCCGCCTTTGCCACCTTAAACGGCGTGGTTATGTTGCGCAGAGTGGAAAAGGTTTGCTTATCAGACGAGAGTATAAGCGCGCTGCGCTTTTCGTCAATTATGTAATCGCGGACCTGGTGCCAGTCAAGCATGTCGAAGTTGGTGTAAATGCCCTTGTCCACAACCGCGTTTTTGCTTATGCCCAGCATTATGACAAACGCCTCTGCGGCTATCATGACTATTAACACAAACATCAGCGCAATGTTGGTCTGACTGCGCGTCGCGCCGAACAGATTGTAAAAGTCCGTCACGCTCGGCGCCTCGGGGTCCACCATCTGCATTATAATGTAGAATATCAAAAAGCCTATGACGGACGCAAAAATCCAATAAATCAGCTTGTGCGTCTTTAGCTCGACCAGCGTGATGGAATGATAAAGCTTGATCTGCCGCATGATAAGCGTGATCAGCTTTTGAATAAGCACCGCCGTAATCGCGACCGACGCTATTCCCGTAATTATCACCGTTGCCAAATATCCAGCCATGAAGTACAGTATACAGCAGTTTATTATAATTGTCAAGCCATATATAGTTCAGAGTTAAGAGTTAAGAATTAAGAGTTATAGATACGGATAGATATAAAAGAATTTTCGCGCTTCGCGCATTATTAAAAATGGCGGACTTATATCGCCCGCCACTGTGAACTCTGAACTCTTAACTAAAATATTTCACTCCCGCTTTAAACAGGCGCATGTCGGACTTGGCGTAGCACTCCACGGTGTTCTTTAGCAAGAACTCGCCCGTGCGTTCGCTGTGTCCCATCTTGCCGAACACCCTGCCGTCGGGGCTAACTATGCCCTCTATAGCGAGCATGGAGCCGTTGGGATTATAGGGACTTTCCATTGTCGCGTTGCCACTAAAGTCGCAGTACTGCGTTGCTATCTGACCGTTTTTTGCAAGCGCTTCTATTACGTCCGCGCCGGCCGTAAACTTACCCTCGCCGTGGCTTACGGGCACCTGGTACACGTCGCCCACGTTGAGGTGGCTCAACCACGGGCTGAACGTAGATGTAACGCGCACGTCCACAAGCGTACTTACGTGCCTACCGATGTTGTTGAACGTGAGCACGGGATCGGCAGACTTGGGCGTGTGTATGTGTCCGCTTGGAAGAAGTCCCAATTTTACAAGCGCCTGAAATCCGTTGCATATGCCTATAGCCAGTCCGTCGCGCTTGTGAAGCAGATTTTCCACCTGCTCGGCAATCGCGGGATTGGACAGGAACGCCGCAATAAGCTTGGCGCTGCCGTCCGGCTCGTCACCGCCCGAAAATCCGCCGGGAAGCGCGAGAATATTGCTTTTCGCTATCGCCTCCGCCATCGCCTTTACGCACTCTTGTACGTCGTTTTGATTGCGGTTTTTCACCACAAAAATTTGCGGTTCGGCGCCGGCTTCCTCAAATCTTTTTGCGGTCTCTATCTCGCAGTTGGTGCCGGGGAATACAGGGATAAACACCTTTACCTTTGCCGGCTTGCTTTTTGCTCTTACTCGCTTAACTCCGCTGCCTGTGTAGTCGGCGTTGCACACCTTTCCTTCCGCGCTTGCGGTTGTGGGATACACGCTTTCAAAGGTGTTGGTAAAGCTTGCGACAAGCCTATTTCCGTCCACCTTTTTCCCGTCGTACACAACGTCCGTGCCGTCCGCCATGCTCGTAATGCTCGCGCCGAACAAAAAGTCTGAGTCCGCGGTAGTGACGCCCAAAAAGTCGAGGTCGTAGCCGAAAAACTCGTCAGCAGACCGCGCGGCAAAAATTATGTCGCCCTCGCTCTCCTCGAATAAATCCCTATCCGTCTGGGTAAACGC
The DNA here is from genome assembly GCA_022508365.1 of Clostridiales bacterium. Taxonomy (GTDB): domain Bacteria; phylum Bacillota; class Clostridia; order Christensenellales; family Pumilibacteraceae; genus Anaerocaecibacter. The sequence continues at coordinate 8,301 of JAFLVH010000031.1, forward strand.
AAAGCCCAGTCCGTTGCCGAAGCATGACTTAGCAACCGTTGCCGCCGCGCCGCCGCGCTCCACCACCGCCGCAGCGGTGACGTTTTGCTTGCCTATCTCGGAGGACAGCATATTCAAAAATTCGCAAAGGCCGTCAAAGTCGGGCATGCCGTACTCGTCGCGCTTTAGCTTGTAGCGGTACACCCTTTCGCCCTTTGCCTTGAACGTATTGTCTATTATGACCGCGCTGTCGGCAACGCCCAAACCGAACGCAATAAGCGTGGGCGGCACTGTAAGTTTTTCAAACGTGCCGGACATAGAGTCCTTGCCGCCGATTGCCGCGCGCTTTAATCTTAGCTGTGCGGTCAGCGCGCCGAGCAGTGCGCTCATGGGCGCGCCCCACTTTTCGGAGTCGGTCGTGCGCGCAAAAAATTCCTGCATTGTCAAGTATATATGCTCGAGCCTGACGCCCGCCGCCGCCAGCTTTTCCACCGCGAGTATTACAGAATACATTCCGCCGACAAACGGTGATTCGGGCAGCGCCGCGGATAGACCGTGCGCGCACACCGTGCACATATCCGTGTCGGTGGGGATTTTGGCCGCCATAACCTCGGTGGGGGTAAGCTGCATTTTTCCGCCGAAGGGCATAAACACGCTGTTAGCGCCTACGGTGGAGTCGAACATCTCCGACAATCCCTTTTGGCTGCAGACGTTGTAGTCGGATAAGATATCGCTCATTAGCGCAGAGTAGTCGCCCCTGTCGAACATGGCGGCGCGCTCCTTGCTTAGCGAGCCGAAATACTCCACCTTAGGGTCCTTTATTAGCGCGGTCGCTTCCTGTCTTACGCCGTTGGTGTCCAAAAAGCTGCGCTCGAGGTCTACGATTACCTCGCCGTTTAAAAACATCCTCATGCTGTCGGTATCCGTTACCTCGGCAATGACGGTGGCGTCCACGTTCTCGCTGTGGCACAGCTCGGTCAGCCGTTCAAGGTCGTCCGCTTTGATGACCATTGCCATGCGCTCCTGGCTTTCCGATATGGCAAGCTCGGTGGCGGAAAGTCCCGCATACTTTTTAGGCACCGCGCCGAGATTTATATCCAGTCCGGGCGCAAGCTCGCCCACGGCAACCGACACGCCGCCCGCGCCAAAGTCGTTGCAGCGCTTAATAAGCCGCGTGAACTCGCCGTTGCGCATTAGCCGCTGCAGCTTGCGCTCTATGGGCGCGTTGCCCTTTTGCACCTCCGCGCCGCACGTCTCTATGGAGTGAAGATCGTGCGCCTTGCTCGATCCCGTAGCTCCGCCGCAGCCGTCCCTGCCAGTCTCGCCGCCTATAAGCACCACGATGTCGCCTGCCTTCGGCTCCTCGCGAATGACGTTTTCCTGCGGCGCCGCGCCCACTACAAAGCCGGTCTCAAGCCGCTTTGCCGCGTAACCGGGATGATAGTACTCTCGCACCTCGCCCGTTGCAAGCCCTATCTGGTTGCCGTACGAGGAATAGCCCTTTGCCGCGCGCTTAGAGATGACGCGCTGAGGCAGCTTGCCGCTTAAGGTTTTGTCAAACGGCGCATTTATGTCCGCCGCGCCCGTGACGCGCATCGCCTGATACACGTACGCCCTGCCGGAAAGCGGATCGCGTATGGCGCCACCAAGGCAGGTCGCCGCGCCGCCGAACGGCTCTATCTCCGTCGGGTGGTTGTGCGTTTCGTTTTTGTAAAGTATGTACCAAGGCTCGGTGGTCCCGTCCTTTTTAACTATATCCTGCTTTATGGTGCAGGCGTTGATCTCGGGCGAAATGTCCTGAGCCGGGGCGTGCCCTTGTTTTCTCAAGACCTTTGCGCCGATTGTAGCAACGTCCATTAAAGAATGATATTTGTCGCTCCTGCCATTGTAAAGCTCATCAAACAGCCGCGAGTACTCGCCGAACGCTTCTTCTATATGCGGATTGTCAGACTTGACCTTGGTCTTTAAAAGCGTAGTGAACGTGGTGTGACGGCAGTGATCCGACCAGTACGTGTCTATAACCTTCAGCTCGGTGTACGTCGGCTCGCGGCGCTTTTCGCGGAAGTACGACTGCACAAACGCAAGGTCCTCAAGGCTCATCGCAAAGCCCTGCTCCTTGTAAAACACGGACAGCGCAACCGATGACTTTTGCGTAAAGCCCTCCACCTTAGCCGCAGGCTCGGGATCCGACACCTTTTGCTCGAGCGTAGTGGGCTTGTCAAGTGCGGCAAGCCTGCTCTCCACAGGGTTGACAAGATAATTCTTGATTGCGGCTATCTGCTTTTCGTTCCCCTCCACCGCGTACACAGTGGCACAGCGGACAAGCGGTCTGTCGCACCTGAGAAGCAGCTGTACGCAGCTGCTTGCGGAGTCCGCACGCTGATCGAACTGTCCGGGCAGGTATTCTATGGCAAACAGCTCGCCCTTTACGTCGGGCAGCTCCTCTAAGAACACCTCGTCGGTTGCGGGCGTGGAAAACACCACGGGCACTGCGGCGTCAAACTGCTCGTCGGTAAGCCCGTCCACGTCGTAGCGTATAAACACACGCGCGGAAACGTCTATGCCCAGCGTTTCCTTTAAGTCCGCCACAAACGCGGAATTAGATGATTGTCTTTCGGTATAAATGCGTTTTATCATAATAAGCCCTTTATCAAATGCAGATTTAATAATATATTTTTTCACTCTTAACTCTGAACTCTTAACTCTTAACTAATTTTGCCCCTATATCATGACGGAAAAAGCAATTTTCAAAAGTAATCTTTTCTATATTGTCGTACACTTTTTTACGCGCAGTCTCGAATGTATCCGCCATAGCCTGCACGCACAGCACTCTGCCGCCGCTTGTCTTAAGCCCGTCGTTATCGCGCTTTACGCCGGCAAAAAACACGTTGACGTCGTTATCAACGTCGTTAAGCCCATTTATCAAACAGCCCTTTTTGTAGGACAGCGGGTAGCCGCCGCTAGCAAGAACCACGTTGATGGACTTAAGATTGCTCCACTCTATATTGACCTTGTCGAGCGTGCCGTCCGTCACTGCGTTCATAATCACGTACAAGTCGGTCTTTAACAGAGTAAGCACGCTTTGCGTTTCGGGATCGCCGAAGCGCGCGTTGTATTCCAGCACCTTGACATCTTCGCCGCACACCATAAGCCCGAAGTACAGCACGCCCTTAAACGGCGCGCCCTCCTCTTGCATGGCGGCAATCGTAGGCTTTACGATGGTTTCCACCGTCTTATTGAGCAGCTCCTCGCCGAACATGTCGCATGGAGCATAAGCGCCCATGCCGCCGGTGTTGAGTCCCTCGTCATTATCGAGCGCACGCTTATGGTCGCACGACGTGGGCATAAGCGCAAAGTGCTCGCCGTCCGTAAAGGTAAGTAGCGACACCTCGTAGCCATTTAAAAACTCTTCTATGACAATCTCGTTGCCTGCCTCGCCGAACTTTTTGTCCTGCATTATTTCGCTAATTGCCGCGTAGGCTTCGCGCTTGCCCTTGCATATGATTACGCCCTTGCCTAGCGCCAGTCCGTCCGCCTTGACGACCAGCGGATAGGACGCGGCTTTTGCGTACTCCTTTGCCGCGGCCATGTCGGTAAACGTGGCGTATTCCGCCGTAGGAATACCAAAGCGCCGCATAACGTCCTTGGCGTACGCCTTGCTCCACTCTAGCTTTGCCGCCGCCTTGGTCGGTCCGAACGCGCGAAAACCGAGCGCGTTAAGCCTGTCCACAAGCCCCATGCTAAGCGGATCGTCGGGCGCCACAACGGTGTATTTTATGTTGGGATTAGAGCTGACGTACTCCACGATTTTGTCTATGTCGGTAGCGCCTATGCCCGTCCCGATTACGTTCATGCCGTCGTTGCCGGGCGCGCCGTAAATGTTGCCCACAAGCTTGCTTTGCCTAAGCTTCCAGGCAATGGCGTGCTCTCTGCCGCCGCCGCCCACAATGAGAATATCGTCGCCGTCTACTGCCACCTCGCGCAATTCCACGAATCGCGCCACCTTTTTTAATTGTTGTTCGGACATAACTCCTCCGAAAATAGTGAGTATGATATTCTTCGCTTCGCTCAGAATAACCTTCGGTTACTTCGTAAGAAAAAAATAATTGCTCGTTTAACAGAACGTATATGAGAGTGCGGAGGCGCGGCATAGACAAGGCAAGCGAGCGGTGGCGACGGGGAGTGTAGAACCACCTACATGACCCGAGACGACGCGAAGCTTAACGCGGTATATGCCGATGCATACGCACTCGAATTAGTGTTTAAAGTGTCTATCCCCGACAAACACCATCGCAATCCCCGCTTCGTCCGCCGCCTTGACGGAGTCCGCATCGCGAAGCGATCCGCCCGGCTGAATGATGGCGGTAATTCCTGCCGCAACAGCCGCGTGCACCACGTCGTCAAACGGGAAAAACGCGTCGCTCGCCATCACCGAGCCCTTGGCTTCCTCGCCCGCGTGCTCTATCGCCTGCTGCGCCGCCCATATGCGGTTGGTCTGACCCATGCCGATGCCGGTGGTCCTGCCCTCTTTGCCTATGACAATCGCGTTGGATTTGGTGTGCTTGACAACCTTCCAGTTGAACATAAGCGCTTCTATCTCCGCCTTGGTGGGCTTGCGCTTGGTGACAACGCCGTTGCCGAACGTCGTCTTGGTCTTGCCGCTAGGCAGCGTTTCGGTATTGACCGCGGCAGGGGTGGAGAACAGCTTCATGTCCTCGCCTGCAAGCAGAGTGTTGTCGTACTGCTGGACGAGTAAGCCGCCGTACACCTTTTTCATGTCGTAAGCGGTATTCGCGCGCGGCGCGGTGATGTTGTCTATCTGCAGCAGCCTTATATTCTTTTTGCTCTCCAATATCTCGAGCGCTTCTTTTGTGTAGTCCTCCGCCATGACGATTTCTATAAATATTTTGTTTATCTCGTTAGCGGTGTCGGCGTCCACAGTGCCGTTTATCGCGAGTATGCCGCCGAACACCGACACGGGGTCGGAATTATACGCGCGCATGTACGCCTCGTACACTGTTTTGCCTGTGCCCACGCCGCAGGGATTAGCATGCTTGCATGCCACAACAGCAGGCGTTCCGGCAAACTCCTTTAACAGCTCCAACGCGCCGTTGGCGTCGTTGATGTTGTTGTAGGAAAGCTCCTTGCCCCAAAGCTGTTTGGCGGAAGTTAAAGCTCCCACACGCGCCGTCTGCTCGCGGTAGAACACAGCCGTCTGCTGCGGATTTTCGCCGTAGCGAAGCTCCTGCGCCTTGTCGTACGCGAATGTGATATGCTCGGGATATTCAATGCCGAGTATTCTCTGCATGTACGAGGAAATGAGCGAATCGTACGCCGCGGTGTGACGGTAAACCTTGTACGACAGTCCAAGGCGGAATTTCTCGTCGTCCGTGCCGGACTTAATGCGCTCCACAACCTCTTTGTAGTCGGCAGGCTCAACCACAACAAGCACGCCGCCGTAGTTTTTTGCGGCGCTCCTCAGCATTGTGGGGCCGCCGATATCTATGTTTTCTATCGCCTCTTCAAGCGTAACGCCCGGCTTTTCTATGGTCTGCTTAAACGGGTAAAGATTGACCGCCACAAGGTCGATGGTGTTATAGCCCATCTCGTCAAGGCTTGCCATGTGTTCGGGAATGTCGCGCCTAGCAAGAAGCCCTGCGTGCACCGCCGGGTGAAGCGTTTTTACTCTGCCGTCAAGGCACTCCTTAAAGCCGGTGACATCCGTTATGGAAATCGCCTTTACGCCGTTGTCGAGAAGCGTCTTTAGCGTGCCGCCTGTGGATACGATCTCGAATCCGAGCTTCTCCAAATCCTTGCAGAATTCGACTATGCCGGTTTTGTCGCTGACGCTTACAAGCGCGCGCCTTTTGTTGGTCTTTGCCATGATATATCTCCTTAAAATTTTATCCTATCATTTTGAAGTAATCGACTATCTGTTTTTTGCCATTGCCCTTAAGCTTTAGCGCGTAGTGCGTGCCGCCGTGCGTAAAACAGATTTTTTTGCCGAATATGCCCGATACGGTAAGCTCCGTCAGCTTGTCGATAGAATCGGAAAACACCTTTTTAATCTCGTTTGTCTCGGCGTCCGCAAGCGTGACAATCTCGCCGCTGACGCATAGATAATACAGCTTTCCGTCCGAATTAACAGCCTCCGCAGCAAGCCCCGCCTCGTCCGCATAGCCGCTGTCTATGAGCCTACCAAGTAACTCGCCGTTCATATCTTTACTCCTCTTTGCCGTTACAAAGCAGTGCGACCGCCTCTACAAGCAGCGGATGCTCTATCTCGTTGAGTATGCGCTGCTGCAAGCTTTCCGGCGTGTCGGTGGGAAGCACGTCCAGTTCGCGCTGAAGTATTATCTTTCCGGTGTCGATACCGCTGTCCGAATAGTGAACGGTGGCGCCGCTCTTTTTTTCGCCGGCGGCAATAACCGCCTCGTGAACGTGAATGCCGTACATGCCCTTTCCGCCGAACTTTGGAAGCAGCGCCGGGTGAATGTTTATCACCCTGCCCCTGTACTTATCCAATATCGGCGAAGTGAGTATGCCGAGGTACCCTGCAAGTACAATAAGCTCCACGCCGTAGCGGTCGAATATTTGTGCGACCTCCTCGTCGCGCGCCTCCACGCTTTCATAATCGGACTTACGACAAATGTAGCAGTCGATGCCCGCATTTTTTGCGCGCTCTATGCCGTACGCCTTGGCGTTGCCTGTGACCGCAACGACAATATGACCGTTGAACTTTCCGTCCCTTTCGCCGTCTATAAGCGCTTGAAAATCGGTGCCGCCGCCCGAAAACATCACTGCGATTTTTTTCACAGTTTGACACCTGCGCCCTTAACCGTTTCGCCTATTATATACGCCTTTTCGCCGAGCGCATTGGCGGCATTTACAAACGCGTCCGCGTCCTCTTTTTTAACTGCCGCAACCATGCCTATGCCCATGTTAAAGGTGTTGTAAAGCTCGTTGTTGCTAAGACCCGATTTTTCCGCAAGCAGCGAGAAAATGTCGGGGCGCGGGAAGGAATTTATATCTATCTTGCAGCCCACGCCTTCGGGGAAGATGCGCGGAATGTTTTCTATAAAGCCGCCGCCCGTGATGTTGGCAAGCCCCAAAATATCGAACTTGTCCGCAAGCGAGAGAAGGTTCTTTACGTAAATGCGCGTGGGCGTGAGAATTACGTCCAAAAGCGGCTTGCCGAGCGACGTGTCCTTAGAAAGCGCGTTTACGTCCTCGCCGAGGAGCCGCCTTACAAGCGAAAAGCCGTTGGAGTGCAGTCCGCTGGAAGCGAGCCCCACAAGCACGTTGCCGGGCGTTATTGTGCTGCCGTTTATTATCTTTTCGCGCTTTACAAGCCCGACAGAAAAGCCTGCCAGGTCGTATTCGCCGTCGCTGTACATGGAGGGCATTTCCGCCGTCTCGCCGCCTACCAAGGCACAGCCTGCCATCTTGCAGCCGTCCGCAACGCCCTTTACAATGTCCGCAACGGTGTCGGGGTCTATCCTGCCCGTCGCTATGTAGTCCAAAAATATAAGCGGTTTTGCGCCTTGGCATACGATGTCGTTTACGCACATGGCAACGCAGTCAATGCCCACGGTGTCGTTTTTGCCCGAGAGAAAGGCGTACTTTAATTTGGTGCCAACGCCGTCCGTGCCGGCAACCATTACGTCGCCGTTTTCGCCGTCAAGCGAGTAAAATCCGCCAAAGCTGCCGAGGCCCTGAAGAACGTTTTTGTTGAACGTGCTTTGCGCGTGCGATTTGATTTTTGCCACCGACTCGTAGCCGCGGTTTACGTCCACGCCTGCGTCGGCATAAGTGATTTTCTGTTTTTTGTCAGCCATAATATTCTCCGTAAATCTTTAGCGAATAAAAACAAATAAGCGCGTGTGATTACGCGCCTATTTACACTAATCCTTTAAGCCTATTCTGCGCATCATTTCGTGGTATGCGCCTTCCACTCCGCCCATGTCGCGGCGGAATCTGTCCTTGTCCAGCTTTTCCTTGGTCTTGCTGTCCCAGAAACGGCAAGTGTCGGGGCTTATCTCGTCGGCGAGAATTATCTTGCCCTTGTATCTGCCGAACTCGATTTTAAAGTCCACAAGGTCAACGCCCACGCCGGCGAAAAACTTTTTAAGTACGTCGTTGATCTTGCGCGCCATTTTTTCTATTTGAGCGAGCTCGTCCGCCGTCGCCCAGCCGAATGCCAGTGCATGGTCGGAGTTTATCATGGGATCGCCAAGCTCGTCAGACTTGTAGTACAATTCCAGTATCGGCATGGACGGAATTGTGCCTTCCTCAAGCCCTGTGCGCTTAGAGAGCGAGCCTGCTACTACGTTGCGCATAATCACCTCAAGCGGCACTATCTCCACGTGCTTTACAAGCGTGCGGCGCTCGGATAATTCCTCCACAAAATGCGTCTCGATGCCCTCTTTGGAAAGCATGCCCATAAGGTAGTTGCTCATTCTGTTATTGATGACGCCCTTGCCGACTATGGTGCCCTTTTTAAGTCCGTTAAACGCCGTGGCGTCGTCCTTGTAGTCCACGATAACCAAATCGGGATCGCTTGTGGCAAAAACCTTTTTGGCCTTGCCCTCGTACAACTGTTCCTTTTGTTCGACCATGATATCTTTTCTCCTAAGATGTAATTGCGTATTTATTTTTTGAGCGTCTTGTTCAGCTCTTCGTCGTCACGCAGCGTCTTTTCGCGCATACTCGCAACATAGTCATGATACTTTTTGTCGAGGCTCTCGTCCTCCACCGCGAGCATGCGCACGCAGAACAGCGCCGCATTCACCCCGGCGTTTACGCCCATGACCGCAACGGGCACGCCGCTGGGCATGGGAAGAATGGACAGAACGCTATCCAATCCGTCAAGGAAGGACGTGGACACGGGCAGCGCCACAACGGGAAGCGTCGTCGCCGCAGCAAGCACTCCGCCAAGATGCGCCGCCTTGCCGGCAACGGCGATTATAGCGCCGAAGCCGCTTTTTTTAGCGGTGCGCGCAAACTCCGCCGCCTCGTCGGGCGTGCGGTGAGCACTTAAAATGCGTGCCGAATACGACACGCCAAACTCTTCTAACGTCTCCACAATGGGCTTTGCTTTGTCCCAGTCGGATTTTGAGCCAAGAACGATTGCAACCTTACGTGCGCTCATAACAACCTCGTAAAACTAAGTCTATAGTAAGTATAATACTTTTGTCTTTTAATGTCAAACGATTTAACCGTTTCCGAATTCCTAATTCGGCATTCCGAATTTTCTAAAATCCCTTGACTTAGCCGCACGGAGTATTGTACAATAATATATGTATAAAAAGTACATTAGGCGGAGTTATTATGAAACTACTGACAAGTTCTATTTGCAAACAAGGTGGGCGCGAATACAATCAAGACTACCTCGACCAAATCGTAGAAGACGACGGCGCATGCCTTGTTGTATGCGACGGACTGGGTTCGTACTACGGCAGCGAGGTGGCAAGCCGCACCTGCGCCATGCACATTGTTGAGGCGTACACGCAGGTGAAAAAAGTCGATCGTGAGCGCGCGGTTAAGCCCGAGTATTGCCAGAGCTATATTCAGTCCGCGCATAACCGCGTGGTGGACGAAAAGGAACGCAACCCCAAGATTCGCTCCTCCTGCACGACCGTCGCGTGCGTGACGACAGACTTTAACACGACCGTCATTTCACACATCGGCGATACGCGCGTTTACTTCTTTAAGCAAAACAAGCTGCACTTTCAGACAAAGGACCACTCCCTGTCGCAGATAGCGGTGGAGATGGGCAAGATTCCGCTCCGAGATATCCGCACGGACAAGGACCAGAACAAGCTGACGCGCGTGCTCGGCTCGGACTATTACATTCCGCCCGACTGCGACGTTTACGGCAGTCCGCTCCTCCCCGGCGACGCGTTTATTGTGTGCACGGACGGGTTCTGGGAGTACGTGTACGAAGAGGAAATGGAAGAGGATCTCGCCTCCTCCGCTACGCCCGAAGAGGCGCTTGAAAAAATGGAAAACCGATTGCTCGAGAGAGTCACAAAATACAACGACAACTATACCGCTATTGTAGCCATGGTCAAAGAGGGGTAAAAAGAGGACTAATCAATGGCAAGAATACGCACCAACAAAAACATCTGTCTGTATTGCTTTGGCGATTTGGACACCGATCGCGTGTGCATGAGCTGTCATCACAAGGCGGACGACACGCCGTCGCCGCCCCACCACCTGCCGCAGCGTTCGGTTATCGGTCCGCAAAACAGATACCTAATCGGAAAGGCGCTCGGCGAGGGCGGCTTTGGCATTACGTATTTGGGCTGGGATCTTCAACAGGGAATCAAAGTAGCCGTCAAGGAATACTTTCCGTCCGGGTACGTAACGCGCGTTGCCGGAAGCAATCAGGTTATTATAAACTCCAAGCAGAACCAAGCGGCAAGCAACCGCGGACTTAAACGGTTTGTCGATGAAGCGCGCGCGCTTGCCAAGATAAAAAACCTGAGCGGCGTGGTTAACGTACGGGACTTCTTTTCCGCCAACGGCACCGCGTATATCGTTATGGAATTTTTGGACGGCGTGTCGCTCAAAAAGTATTTGCAGCGCCGCGGCGGCAAGCTTAGCGTTGACGAAATACTCACCATCATGCGCCCCGTCATGGAATCGCTGACAATGGTGCACAAGACAGGGCTTATCCACCGCGATATCTCCCCCGACAACATAATAATTACCAAGTCCAACGAGGTCAAGCTGATTGACTTCGGTGCGGCAAAATACTCCAACCCCGACGGAAAATCTATGTCCATCGTGCTCAAACAGGGCTTTGCTCCGCCCGAGCAGTACGACATGCACGGCGAACAGGGTCCGTGGACTGACGTGTACGCGCTGGGCGTCACCGTTTACTACGCGATAACGGGCAACCTTCCGCCCGAATCAATTCGCATAGTTATGGGCAAGGAATCGGTCAAGCGCCCGTCGGAAATGGGCATCGCCATAGAACCCGGCGTGGAAAACGCGCTTATGAAATCGCTGGCCGTAGACAAAAAGAAACGCTACGAGGACGTTCAGCAGATGATGAACGGGCTGTACAATCCACGCGCGCCGCGTAAGCCCGTCACCACCGCCCCCGCTCCCGACACCACCCCCAAAAGAACGGTTATTCCCAGAACGGCAATGGGCGTGACAACTGCTGCGCCCGAACCCGAACCCACGCCCTCAAGAACGGCAAGGACCACAAGGACGATACAGCCTACTACGCCCGTGGCAAGCGAAACTGCGACAAGGTCGGCAGCAAGGACGGCAAGGACGATAACGCCTACCGCCGAAACCCCTGTTTCACGCACGACAAGAACAGCAAGGACAGTTCAAACAACGCCTACTACAGGAACGGAAACCGCGGCGCGAACGGTACGTACTACACGTACACCTACGCCTACTACCACACCCGAAGCAAAGCCTGCGGCAAGAACTACGGATACAAGGGCGGCTAAGGCGGAGGTAAAACCCACAGTAAAGCCGACTACGCCCGAGGTGAAGCCTACGACAAAGCCTGTAGCTTCGGCAAGACCTACAACACAATCTACCGCAAAACCGACAACTCCGGCAAAGCCAGTAGCTGCAAAGCCGACAGCACAACCTACCACAAAACCCACTGCGGCAAAACAGGAAACCGCAAAGCCTGCAACAACAAAACCGACAACGCCTGTAAAACCCACAACAGCAAAGCCGGCAACTCCGGCAAAGCCTGCGGCGACAAAGCCTGCGGAAAAAGCGGAGGAATCGCCTGCCGAAACAACCACTACAAAAAAGCCCTCGATATTTTCCAAACTGTTTAAAAAATAATTATTAAAAAAGCGATGCTCGCATCGCTTTTTTAATTCGGAAATAATGTTTATTGAACTTAATACTTCTGTTTTTGCAAACCAAGCTGCATAACTGATTAATGAGATCCTTCGGCGATGCCTCAGGATGACAAAATCGGCAACGCAATTATTGTTAATCGTCGTTATAATACACGCTACCACGCCTACGAAGATAAGGCAGGTAATTACCACCTATAATTCCTAATTCCTAATTCTTAATTCTCGCTTAATGGTGTCTGTTATAGGGAATTCCTGTGTACAAAAAGCTCACTACACTTCATAAGTGAAGTATAGTGAGCTATACTTTATTATGCGGCTAACGCCTGGATTTCTCCGCTTCGCTCGCAAGCTCGCTTCGGTCGAAAT
>JAFLVH010000032.1 GCA_022508365.1 Clostridiales bacterium
GCTTGAAACCCGAACAGTACGACAAAGCTCGTGATTTTATAAACAAAAAATAAATTTTATTTAAGCTAATACCGCCGAAATAATTCGGCGGTTGTTTGCGTTTAACGGAGGAATTATGAAAATACTTGTTATCAATGCCGGTAGCTCATCGCTGAAATATCAGCTTATAGAGACTGAGACGCAGGCTGTTCTTGCCAAGGGTGTTTGCGAACGCATCGGAATGGACGGATCCGTCCTCAAACATTCCGGCAAGAAAAAAATAGAAAAAACCGAAGCAATGCCCACTCACAAAGAGGCTATCAAGTATGTTTTGGAAGCTCTGGTTTGTCCCGAATGCGGCGTTATTTCGTCCATGTCGGAGATTGCTGCAGTGGGTCACCGCGTGCTTCACGCCGGCGAAAACTTTAAGGACAGCGTGCTCGTCACGCCGGAAACGTTAAAGCTTATCGAATCCAACACCGATCTCGGTCCGCTGCACATGCCTGCCAATATTATGGGTATAAAGGCGTGCAGAGATGCCATGCCCAACGCGCCGATGGTCGCGGTGTTTGATACTACATTCCATGCAACTATGCCCGAATACGCGTACATGTACGGCATTGACTACGATGATTACAAAAACTACAAGGTACGTAAGTACGGGTTCCACGGCACAAGCCATGCGTATGTATCCGGTCGTGCTTCCGCGCTTTGCGGTACCGACAAGATTAAGACGGTAGTTTGCCACCTGGGCAACGGCGCAAGCATAAGCGCTGTAAAGAACGGAAAGTGCGTTGATACGTCCATGGGTCTTACTCCGCTCGAAGGTCTTATTATGGGTACGCGCAGCGGCGACATCGACCCTGCCGTTATGGAATACCTCATGGGCAAAAAAGGGTATGATATCCACGAGATGACCAATTACCTTAACAAAAAGTGCGGCGTACTGGGCATTAGCGGCGTAAGCTCCGACTTTAGAGATTTGGAAGCGGCTGCCGGCAGCAACCGTCGCGCTCAACTCGCTTTGGATATGTTCAGCTACCGCGTTAAAAAGTATGTCGGATCGTATGCTGCTGTAATGGGCGGTCTTGACTGCTTGGTGTTTACCGGTGGAATAGGCGAGCACACTGTTTGCGTCAGAGAGGCAGTTTGTGCCGACATGGAATTTTTGGGTGTCAAGCTTGACAAAGCGAAAAACGCCAATCCGCCGCGCGACGAGGAAGTTCTTATTTCCGCGCCCGACTCCAAGGTAAAGGTGTATATCATCCCTACAAACGAGGAGCTGTACATCGCACGCGAAACTTTAAAGCATAAAGACGATTGAAACTTTCGGTTAAAAACGAAATAATCCGTATGCTCTTTCCCGATGACATCAAGTGCATTGTATGCGGTAGGGAAATTACGCCCAATCGTTATGGGCTGTGTGATAATTGCAAGCTGTTAATCAACGACAACTTTTGCCTGCGGTGCGGCAGACATAAGATAGGGGTGGGAGATTACTGCTCCGAGTGCGGCGGACAATCATTGATGTTTGACGAGGCGCGTTCCGCAGTCAGCTATGACGGCAACGCCAAGGATTTGATATACAAATTAAAATACGGCAATGCAAAGTATCTGGCTAACACGTTAAGTCAGTACTTGCTTGACGTGCTGTTAGTGTCGGACTGGCAGGCGGATTGCATTACGTTTGTTCCCATACACAAAACGCGGCAAAGGCTTCGCGGCTATAATCAGGCAGAGCTGCTTGCGCGTTTTCTTGCCGAACGAATAAATTTACCGTGTGAGAATTTGCTTGAAAAATCTGTTAAAACACCCAATCAAGCGCGGCTTAATAGGGAACAGCGCATGCAAAACCTAAAGGGCTCTTTCCGCGCGGTTGCGGATGTACCCACACACATCATTCTTGTCGATGACGTTATGACTACGGGATCCACCGTAAACGAGTGCAGCGCCGTGTTAAAACGCGCAGGAGCAAAGGTTGTATATGTGTTGACGTTCGCTTCCGTTCCCGAACGGCCCGTTTTGGATAAAGCGACACAAAATATAACCGATTTTCGCAGATAAAAAACTTGACTATTGATTGTACAAGTGATAAAATATAAAAGGTATAGTATGGATACCGAAGTGGATTGTTTACCGAACGGCGATTTTCGGTTAATCATAAAACTTTACTCACATACAAAAGTATTTAAAGGAGAGAATGCAGTATGACCCTACTTTGTGCAAGTACGGCTGTTGTGTTAGCTATTGTTTTGCCCATATTAGCGTTAATTATCGGTGCTGTCGGCGGCATATTCGCTTTTCATAAGTACGATAGTAAAAAGCGCGGCGATGCAAAACAGGCGGCTAATAAGATGCTGGAAGACGCCGTCAACGAAGTTAAAGAAATGCGTAAAACGGCAGCACGCGAAGCAAAAGAAGAATTGGCAAAAGAACGTAGCGCACAGGAAAAAGAGCTGCGCGAAAAACAGGCGGGTTTGTCCCGCTCCGAACAAAGAATTATTCAGCGTGAGGAAAACTTAGACAAAAAGGAGCAAATGCTCGACAAAAAATCGGACGATTTAGACGCGCAGAGAGAAAAGCTCGCGCAAAAGCACGCCGAGGTGGACAAGCTGAAAGCAGAGCTTCAATCGGCTAACGACAGAATTTTGGAAGAAATTCAGCATGTTGCAAGCATGACTAAGGAGGAGGCAAAGGCTCAACTTATTGACGCTATACGCGACGAGGCAAAGCACGACGCCGCTAAAATGGTTCGAGACATCGACGCCGAAGCCAAGGAAGAAGCGGATAAGCGCGCGCAAAAGATTGTTGCGCTTGCCGTTCAGCGCTGTGCGGTGGATCACAGCTCTGAAATCACCGTATCCACTGTGGCGCTTCCCAATGACGAGATGAAGGGTAGGATTATTGGCAGAGAGGGACGCAATATTCGCGCACTGGAAACTGCGACCGGCTGCGATTTGATTATTGACGACACGCCTGAGGCGGTTGTGCTTTCCTGCTTCGATCCCATTCGCCGCGAGGTTGCACGCATTGCGCTCGAAAAGCTTATCAGCGATGGGCGTATTCATCCGGGCAGAATAGAGGACTTGGTAGAAAAAGCGCAAAAGGAAGTGGATGTAAAGGTCAAGGAAGCGGGTGAAAACGCCATGTACGAAACCGGCGTGTTCGGTCTGCATCCCGAGCTTGCAAAAATACTCGGCAGGCTTCGCTTCCGCACCAGTTACGGTCAAAACGTTTTGCGTCATTCTATAGAGGCGTCGCACCTTGCGGGCATTATGGCTGCAGAGCTTGGCGCCAACGTTCCGTTGTGCAAACGCGCAGCGTTGTTACACGACATAGGCAAAGCGCTTGATCACGAGCTTGACGGCACTCACGTTTCTATAGGTGTGGACGTTGCCAAAAAGTACAAGGAAAGCAAGGAAGTTGTTCACTGTATCGCAGCGCACCACAACGACGTAGAGCCTGAAACAATAGAGGCGGTAATCGTTCAATGTGCGGACGCCATTTCCGGTGCACGTCCCGGAGCGCGGCGCGAGTCGCTTGACAATTATGTTAAACGTCTGGAAAAGCTGGAAGAAATCGCCAACAGCTTTAACGGCGTGGAAAAGTCCTTTGCCGTACAGGCAGGTCGCGAGATTCGCATAATAGTTAAGCCGGAGGTAGTGGACGACGTTCAAGCCATGTATATGTCCAAGGAGATCGCTAAGCAAATCGAACAGGATATGCAGTATCCCGGACAGATCAAGGTAAACGTAATCCGCGAAACGCGCGCGGTGGAATACGCGAAATAATATAATTTTCTATGCTTTTAAAGCTCACTGTATTGAATGTACAGTGAGCTTTTTTCGATAATTGATATTTTATTTTGACAAATATGGACAAAATTGTCCGTATTTTTTTTGCTACCATAAACTAAGAGCTTGAAACCGGGAGCTTATTTTATGACAATAGAGCATTACAAAAAATCCGATACATTATTTGTAAAGCTGTGCGGAGAGCTTGACGAGCACCACAGCGCATACGTTCGCACCACTATAGATATGCTTACCGACGGCGATGTTATTAAACGCGTTTATATAGACATGTCCGAATTAAAGTTTATGGATTCAACAGGCATCGGCGTTTTAATCGGCAGGTACAAAAGGCTCAAGCCGCGTGGAATTCCCATATTTATTCAGTCGCCGCCGCCTACGGTGGATAAGGTGCTAAAGCTTTCCGGAATTTACGAAATTATGACAAAGGCAGGTTGATTTATGCAAAACCAAATGACCGTTATTTTTGACGCAGATACCGAAAACGAGGCGTTTGCGCGCAACACTGTTGCGGCGTTTTGCGCTTTACTCGATCCCACTGTAGATCAAATCAACGATATTAAAACCGCCGTATCGGAGGCAGTTACCAACTGCATTGTTCACGCGTACCCGGATAAATCGACAAGGGGCAAAATTACAATAACAACAACTATCTCGGATGATTCCGTACATATCGTCATATCGGACACGGGGGTGGGCATCGATGACGTCAGCAGCGCCATGCAACCGTTTTTTACCACCAAGCCCGAACAGGAACGCAGCGGCATGGGCTTTACCGTGATGGAGTCCTTTACCGACAGCCTTACGGTAGAGCAAAACAAGCCGTCTGGCACAATCGTTTCAATGACCAAGACGATTAGAGGTGCGGATTGGAAAGAGAACAGACACTAAGCTTAATAGCCGCCGCGCAAAACGGCGATACTTCGGCTTGCGAGGAATTACTATCGTGCAATTCTCCGCTTATTAAATCGGTAATTCGCCGTTACAAAAATAAAGGCGTGGATTACGACGATCTCTACCAGCTTGGCTGTGTGGGTTTTATCAAGGCTGTAAAAAACTTTTCGTTCGAGTACGAGGT
Organism: Clostridiales bacterium; assembly: GCA_022508365.1. Taxonomy (GTDB): domain Bacteria; phylum Bacillota; class Clostridia; order Christensenellales; family Pumilibacteraceae; genus Anaerocaecibacter. Next base: position 4,870 of record JAFLVH010000032.1, read on the forward strand.
GCGGTTTTCCACCTATGCCGTGCCCATGATAGCGGGCGAAGTAAAGCGCTTTTTGCGTGATGACGGGCCTGTCAAGGTTTCGCGCGGAACAAAAGCTATGTCTATCAAGATTGCTAAATTTGTTGAATTGTACAAAAAAGAGCACGGCGAATCGCCGACAATCGAGACAATAGCTAAAGAGTTTGATATAGAAGCGTCAGAGGCCGTGTTCATTATGGATTCGTGCAGATATCCGCTTTCAATTTACGACAGCAATGACGACAGCGGCCGCGCGATAGTGGACAAGCTGCAATCATCCGAAAACGAGGAAGAAAAGCTTGACAAAATGATGCTTAAACAAATAATAAACGAGCTTCCTCCGCGCGACAAAAAAATCATTCTTTTGCGGTATTTTGCCGATAAGACCCAGTCGGAGGTTGCCAGGGTTTTGTCCGTATCGCAAGTGCAAATATCCAGACTGGAAAGTAAGATATTGTGCAAAATCCGTTCGCGTTACGGCGACGGGTTACACTGATATTGACTTAGTGAAAATAACATGATAAAATATTATCAATGAGTTTTTCGCTTGACAGTATATTTACTACACGCACTGCATTGTCTAAAGAATGTTGTATTACCGAAATTCCGCCGTCACCATCTTTAAGTCCGTATGTTCGGTGTTTTTGGAAATACAACAGTAGTTCGGATATTGCTGATTTTCGTATTATTCCTGATTGTTGTGCGGATATAATAATTCCGCTTGACGGCTATTCGTCTATTTTTGTAGGCTTAAGCGACACAAGTTTTATTACGAAAAGAATGGGTGATGTTTTTGGCATTAGATTTTATGCTTGGGCGATTGCGCCTTTTTTGCATATAGGTCTGTCTGAAATGTTTAATAACGTCGTTCCGATTAATAGTGTTTTAAACAAATTCGATATTTTGCAAAGAGCAATCATAGAGGCAAATACTACCGCAAAGCAAGTACAGCTTGCCGAAAAGTTTTTGTCACAGCTTTTTGACGGCAAGGTGTGCAATGATGTAATGAATAGCTTATACTTAGCGGTAAGTGAGAATTGTCGCACAACTTTAAAAGATTTATCTGATTATTGTGCGGTATCCAAGCGCACCATTGAGCGCAAATTTCTTGATAATGTAGGTATTTCACCAAAAAGAATAATAGATTTAGTGCGCTATCAATTATTGTGGCAGGACTGCATGAAACAAGGATTTTCCGCGGCGGACAGTGCGTTCAAGTTTGGATATTATGACGAGGCGCATATGTATAACGATTTTAAGCGATATCATGGTATCGGTCTTGGCGCCGCGCGTTCGGAATATAAAAAACTGTCGCTTTTTTACAATACAGAAGAATGAAAAATCGGTATAATAGGTGTAGATTTATTCAAAAGAGGTGATTTATGAACAGAAATGTATTTAAAAAGGCAATGGAGTTTGTGTACCGTAATGCGCGCCCAATCGATTTAGCTTTGTGGCGGTATCACTTTGAGGGCGGCAAAAGAAGCGACGTAATAGAAATATTGTCATTTTATCAAAATGCCGACGGTGGATTCGGACATGCAATAGAGCCTGATTTTTGGAACAGTAATTCAACTCCTATAGCTACCTGGAAGGCGATTTCCATTCTTAATGAAGTGGGCGTTGATTTAAACGAGAAAATCGTAAAAAATATTTTAAATTATTTTGACAGCGGAAAAGACTTTGAAAACGGCTTGTGGTACAATACCGTAAGGAGCAACAACGATTATCCGCATGCAGTGTGGTGGGAATGCGGTAAAGGGGAAGGTACACCAATCGTCAACCCCACAATCAGCCTTGCCGGTTTTGCGCTAAAATATGCGGATACAAATAGTGCGTTACATAAAAGAGCTGTAGATATCGTAACAGCGTACGGCAATAATTTTATTAAAGAACCTATTTGTGATATGCACATTACACCGCTTTATATGGAATTGTACGAATACTGTGCTTCAATTAAGGGCTTTGACTTGTTTGATTTGGCTGCATACAAATCAGCGCTTTACTCCGCGGTTAAAAGTACAGTTTGTACCGATACCGAAAAATGGTGTACTGAATACGTATGCAAGCCGTCTACTTTTTATAACAGCTCAAGAATGGTTTTGGATATTCTGGATAGAAAGTTATGTGAAAAAAAATGCGAGCAATTGCTTAACTCTCAGCTTGACGACGGATCGTACAATATACCTTGGATATGGCACAACGATTATACGGAATACTATATCGCAGCAAATTGGTGGAAGTCATCCTTTTTACTGAAAAATATGCTGTATTTAAAAGACTTTAAGTTAATATAAGGAGTTAAAATCATGTCTATAGTACCTAATTTTCTGTTTGGCGGACATTGCAGAGATGCAATAGATCTTTATAAAACTGCTTTTGGCGCAGAAATAGCTTGTTTGCTTTTTTATAAGGATGCAAAAAGTGAAGATTATAATAAGCCTCTGATCGAGAAGCAAAAGAATTTTGTCTATCACGCAGAAATTATTATCGGAAATCAAAGAATTATGATGGCAGATAATATTGATATTCCGTTTGCTCCGGGTACAGCTTTGTTTTTAACAGTAACAATGGATACCAAAGAGGATGTTATGAAAGCGTTTAATGTTATGAAAGATGGTTGTACAATTATCGCCCCTCCTCACAGTACTACTTATAGCTCTTGCACCGTTAATTTTATTGATAAATACGGTTTTAGATGGGTAATAATGACTGAGCAAACGGAAAAATAATTCATAATTAATTTCCTGCATACAAGAAGTAGAGTATACGCTCTGCTTCTTTTTTTTGTGAAATGAATAATATCTTTATCCTTTCGGCAAATTACTAATATGAAAAACCAAAACGAACAAATCGGAGAGGGACTTATTTTAGCTACGGAACGCGAACAGTTGGTTAAGCAGAATAAACCTCGCGAAAGGCACGAAAAAAGGAGTTAAAATGGCAGCAACAAATGCCGTAAAGGCGCGCAATGACAAATACAATAAATATGTTGAGACGGTCACGCCAAAGACAAGCATACCAAAGGCGCTGTTCCACAGCTTTGTTGTAGGCGGTATTACCTGCATGATTGGACAGGGTATAGGCGATATCGTCATACTCATTTCGCCGTCCATGCCGATTGATATGGTAAGTAATATCACGTCAATGATTTTGGTGACGGTTGCAATCCTATTGACCGGTCTCGGCGTATTCGACGTTATAGCGCGGCAGGGTGGTGCAGGATCTTTTTTGCCGATTACAGGCTTTGCCAACGCAATGGCAAGCGCGTCTATGGAGTTTAAAACAGAGGGGCTTATTTTCGGTACCAGCGTCAAGCTGTTTTCGGTTGTCGGTCCCGTTGTAGTAAACGGCATTGTATGGTCTTCTGTTGCCGGTTTAATCAATCTTTGGATAATGGGTATATAATATGGCAAATCGTAGCGAACCTATTTCAATTACAAGCGAAAATGCGGAAGCTTTGCCTAATCCTACAGGGTTTAGCCGGCGTCCGCGCGTAATGCGTTTTTACAACACGCCGCGCATAATAGGGCGTATGAGCGTGGTGGGCGAAAAGGAATCGAAGGGTCCCGTCGGCAAGTATTTTCATAAATGCGAAACAGACGATAAAATGGGAGAAAAAACCTTTGAGCGCGCCGAGATTAGAATGTTTGATACCGCCGTTCGCGGCGCGGTGCGTGATGCACGGCTGAAAATAGAGGATATTGACGTCATGATTTCGGGCGATCTGCTCAATCAGATGACCACGTCCAGCTATGCCGCGCGTGATATAGGCGTTCCGCACATAGGCATATACGGCGCATGCTCCACGATGACGGAAGGGCTTATGCTGTCTGCAACACTTGTTGACGCAGGCTATTTTACCAACGTCGTATGCGCGGCATCCAGTCATTTTGCCACGGCGGAGCGTCAGTTCAGATATCCGCTTGAATACGGCTGTCAACGTCCGCCGTACGCGCAGTGGACGGTGACGGGCGCGGCGGCATCCGTCGTCGGCAAAAACATCAAGGAGAACGAAAGATTTCCAAAGATAGTGATGGCGATACCCGGACTTATCACCGATTACGGTGTAAACGATCTTAACAACATGGGCGCTGCGATGGCGCCTGCCGCAATGGATACAATGTTCACTTTGCTCACGCAGACAGGATTTAATATAAACGACTTTGACTTGATAGTGACTGGCGATTTGGGTAAGCTTGGCTCGGATATTTTGCGCGATCTAATGTATGAGCGAGGTTTAAAGCTCGGGCAAAACTATATTGACTGCGGAAATATAATTTACGACGTAGATCAAAAATGTTATCAAGGCGGCAGCGGTTGTGCTTGTTCGGCTACTATATTCAATTCGTTTATAATGGACAAGCTGATGAGCGGCGAATACAAGAGAATGGCGTACTTGGCAACAGGCGCGCTTATGAGCACGCAAAGCTGTTATCAAGGCGAAACAATTCCGTGCATTTCGCACGCCGTTGTTGTGGAAAGTCCGTTTATGGAGGATAATTAATATGGAAGTATGGAAAATGATAGGAACTTATGCGGTGGTTTTTGCTGTAGGCGGTGGGCTTTGTGCAATTGCGGAGCTTTTGATTGTGCGTACAAAGCTTACACCGGCGCGAATTCTCGTTATATTTTTGATAGTCGGCATTATTCTTGAAGGCGTCGGTGTTTATGACTATATCTTTAATGTGGCTCAAGCTGGTATTAGCGTGCCTATTGTCGGATTTGGCGCGGCGCTTGCCAAGGGATCGATTGAAATGGCGCAAAAAGTCGGCTTTGTAGGTGCGTTTGCAGGCGGACTGATTCGCACTGCGTACGGCGTCGGCGTCGCTATTGTAATGAGCTATATTGTTACCTTGTTGTTCACATCACGCGCCAAGTAAACTTATTATCAAAAATCATATTATTAGCATATATATACTTTATGAAAAGCAGTTGCAATTTTGTAAAGCAAAAGCACAGCAAACGAAAGATATTGTTTGTTGTGCTTTTTATTTTATTTTCAGTTATTGCTGCGGTAGCGGTGTTTATCAAACATAATGTAACGCCGATGATTCTCACTCTGTCCGAAGAACGTGTTCGGTCGCTAACCGCCGACGCTGTAAGCCTTGCTGTAGTTGATGTTATGTCCGCCAGCAGCGATGTTGAGTATCTGGAGATTACGCGTGACGACGAGCAAAACATACAAAGCGTTAGCGTGGACGGAAAAACGGTAACTGTTCTTGCCGAAAAAATCGCTCTGCTTGCTCAAGAGTACATTACGGACGTCGGCACTGACGGAATAAAGATACCGTTGGGATCGCTTAGCGGAATGTCGGTACTGACAGGATTAGGTCCAGACATAAATATGCGCGTTTATCTTGTCGGTTCTACGCGTTCTCAAATGACGTCGGTTTTTACTTCGACCGGAATAAACCAGACATTACATAGGCTTTACTTTACCATTTACGGAAATATTGCGCTTGCCGTGCCGGGAATTCCGTCCACGTTAAAGGTCTCTGCGGAGGTGTTGATGTGTGAGACGTTGATAGTAGGCAAAGTGCCTCCCACGTATTTACAATCCACCACGGTGGGGGATATGCTGGATTTGGCGGTAAGATAGATTAAAATTATAAAAAATGTTGCAAAAAACATTTGCGCCGATTATATTGTTGTGATATAATTAAAGCATAAGATGCGTTTGAGTGCGGCATAAGATATGCGCAACAACAGAGAGTTGTCCTTGGCTGAAAGACAACACGCGCTAAAGGATTTTCACCGCACGAGCACCGCGGCCCAAAAACACAGTAAGCTGCGGCGTAGGTTGCGTTATAACCTAACGAAGTTACAAATTCGGGTGGTACCGCGTTTATTACGCCCCGTGTGCGTTTTGCACATGGGGATTTTTGTTGAAAATTCGGAGGTAATATGAACTTATCAGAAATTCGGATCGACTCGCTCAAAAAAATAGAAGAGCTTAATTCCGAGCGCGATTTAGCCGCACTAAAGACGTATTTGTTTGGAAAAACAGGCGTTCTCACCGGACTTATGAAGGGACTTAAAGACCTTCCGCCCGAACAAAAACCGCAGGCGGGCAAGGAGATCAACGATTTGCGTGTTGAGCTTATGGGTCTATGCGAGCAAAAGGAAAAAGAATTGCACCGCATGGCGATAGAGCAGAGCATCAATTCGCAGGTTATCGATCTAACGATAGACAGACCCGATCACGCAATAGGACACGCGCATCCTATAAACCAAGTGCGCCGCCGTCTCACCGAATATTTTGTGGGCAACGGCTATATCGTTTACGACAGCCCGGAGATTGAGACCGACTACTACAACTTTCAGGCGTTAAACGTTCCGCCCGATCACCCGGCGCGCGATATGCAGGATACGTTTTTTATAACTGATAATATCCTTTTGCGCACACAAACCTCAAGCGGACAGATAAGGCTGATGGAAAAGTACAAGCCGCCGCTTAAGATGATTTGCCCCGGTAGGGTATTCCGCAACGATGATGATTCCACTCATTCGCCGGTTTTCCACCAAATGGAAGGACTTGTTATTGACAAAAACGTCACCCTATGCGATCTTAAGGGGGCGCTTGAAGGCTTTGCCAAATTCATCTTCGGCGAGGAAACTCGGATTAGATTCCGCCCGAGCTATTTCCCTTTTACCGAGCCGAGTGTTGAGGTGGACGTATCGTGCTTTAACTGCCACGGCAGCGGCTGTAGGGTGTGCAAAAACACCGGCTGGATAGAGATTTTGGGTGCAGGCATGGTCAACCGCCGCGTGCTTTCCGGCTGCGGCATAGACCCCGACGAGTACCACGGGTTTGCGTTTGGCGTAGGGCTGGACCGCATTACAATGATTCTTTGCGCCATCAACGATATTAAGTTGATGTGGGAAAACGATGTGCGCTTTTTGCACATGTTCAAATAGGAGGAAAATATGAAACTTCCGTTGAGTTGGTTAAGTGATTATGTTGATATCGGCGATATAACGCCGCAGGAGCTATCAGATAAGCTGCTTTCAATCGGTTTTGAGGTGGAGGAAATCATTCCGCCTCGCGACGATATAAAGGGCGTTGTCGTTGGAAAGGTGGAAGATATTGTCCGTCATGACAATTCGGACAAGCTGTGGGTGTGCAAGGTAAATATCGGAAGCTCGCTTGTTCAGATTGTTACCGGCGCGCAAAACGTAAAAAAGGGTGACTGTGTACCTGTTGCCACTGTCGGAGCGAAATTACCGGACGGCACGCATATAAAACCTGCCAAGCTCCGCGGCGTGGACAGCTTTGGCATGATGTGCGGCGGCAGTGAGCTTGGCGTTGACGATGATATAATCGACGGCGCAAGCTTTGACGGCATTTTGATACTGCCCAGTGACAGCACAGTAGGCGAAGATATCATGGTAACGTTAGGGTTGAACGACACAGTGCTGGATGTGTCTATCACGGCAAATCGTCCCGACTGCCAGGCTATTGTGAACCTTGCGCGCGAAATATCCGTTTTGCTTAATAAGCCGTTTAAGATGCCCAAACTGACATATAAAACATATAGCGTTTGCACGACGACTATACCGTCTGTTAAAATTACAGAAAAGGATTTGTGCAGCCGATATATAGGTAGGGTGATTAGCAATATAAAGATTGAAAAATCGCCCAAGTGGATGCGCGATAGACTGCGTATGTGCGGAATCAGACCTATAAACAACCTTGTGGATATTACAAACTATGTATTGCTTGAAATAGGGCAGCCATTGCACGCCTTTGACCGCAAGTTTATCGACGGTGGAATTAACGTGCGAAAGGGCGTCAAAAACGAGCGAATAACCGCGCTTGACGGTAAAGAATATGACGTGTCGGACGTGCTTGTAATTGCCGATGACAAAAAACCGCTTGCTATTGCCGGCATAATGGGCGGAGAATATACAAGTATTTTCCCTGATACCGAAACTGTGTTTTTGGAGGCTGCCAGGTTTGAGCGCAGCAATATCCGCAGGACATCGCGCAAGATCGGCTTGCGTTCCGATTCCTCTGCGCGGTACGAAAAAGGTGTTGATTGGCATTCTACCGAGCTTGGATCGGCACGCGCGCTTGCATTAATTGATGAGCTTAACTGCGGCTATATTTGCGAAAAGGTTGTTTCGGACAGCATCGAGCCGCCGCAACAAAAGGTTATTCGCACCACAAAAGAGGAAATCTGCTCGCTTTTGGGTATTGATATAGACAAAAAGACAATCGTTTCAATACTTAAAAAACAGGAAATTTCGGTTAAATCGGAAGGGAAGACATTAGTTTGCACAATTCCGCTCGTTCGCGAGGATATAGACGGTTATCCCGACCTTGCCGAAGACATAATGCGTTTCTACGGTTATGACAACATAATCTCTACGCACTCGGAAAACACGCATCAGACGCGCGGATACATGTCCACTCATGACGAAAATATGCAAAAGGTTAAGGATAGGCTTCAGGCGCTCGGCGCGGATGAAATACTTAACTACTCATTTATATCTCCCGACGCGTTCGATAAATTGCTACTTGACGAAGATGACGGTTGGCGCAAGGTTATTCCTATCAAAAATCCGCTCAGTCGTGATATTTCCGTAATGCGCACACAGTTGCTTTACGGTATGCTCACTTCCATTTCTCGCAATTGCGCGCGAAAAAACAGCACTATGCGCTTTTACGAACTTGGAAAAGCGTTTGTTGCGGACAACCTTCCGCTCGAATCGCTTCCGCAAGAGCGCGACATTCTTTGCATAGGCCTTTGCAATGACGGGGACTTTTACACGATCAAGTCTGTTGTGAGCGAAGTTGTCGGTATGTTTGGGCAATTTAAGTACACGTCCTCCACGGCTAAATACCTTCATCCCAAGCAATCTTTGCATGTTGAGTACGGCGGAATAGTAGGCGACTTCGGCAAGCTGCATCCGCTTGTATGCGAAAATTTCGACTTGCCGGAAAACGTCTATGTGGCGCATTTTGACGTTACCGAAGCGCTAAATGCCGCAATGCCTGTATCAAAGTATATTCCGCTTTCAAAGCAGCATCCTATAGACCGTGACCTCGCTTTAATTGTGGAAAACAGCGTCCCGGTAGGCGATATGCTTTCCTCATTATACAAGGTTAGTCCGTATATCGTAAGCGTAAAGCTGTTTGACGTATATACCGGCGAACAGATAGCCCAAGGCTATAAGAGTGTTGCATTTTCCGTGCGGTTGCAGCCGATTGACGCGCCGTTTTCGGACAGCGTAATAAAAGAGATTATGGATAAGATTATCGCAAGCGCAGAGTCGGAATTTGGGGCTAAGCTTAGATAATGCAAATAGTCGCACCGGCAGGAAGCAAAAGTGGGCTTATTGCAAGCATCAACGGCGGCGCAGACGCGGTTTATTTGGGATTGCAAAATTTCGGAGCGCGGGCAAAGGCGCAAAACTTTGACGAAACAATGCTAAAAGAGGCGATTGAGCTTGCGCATTTTTACGGCGTCAAGGTATTCGTAACGCTGAATACGCTGATTAAAGACAGTGAAATGTCGTCTGCCATTGATATCGCTAAGCTCGCTTACTCGTCAGGTGCCGATGCGGCTATCGTACAGGACATAAGGTATATAAAGAAGCTAAAACAACTTTTACCCGATTTTATGCTACATGCAAGCACACAGATGGGAATTCACAATGCCGACGGAGCAAAAAGACTTATTGACCTCGGTATATCGCGCGCGGTGCTTGCCAGAGAAACCTTGTCGCAAGATATCGAGCAAATCAAAAAAACGGGGATAGAAGTAGAATACTTTGTTCAAGGGGCGCTGTGCGTGTGCTTTTCCGGCAACTGCTATTTTTCATCGCTTGCTTCGTCGTACAGCGGGAATCGCGGCAAGTGCATGCAGCTATGTCGCAAGCCGTATTATTTTAACGGATCACGCGGATATTTTTTGTCTGCAAAGGATTTATGCTTATTCGACAGGCTTGATATGCTACGTGACCTCGGAGTGGATGCTATAAAAATAGAAGGGCGTATGCGCTCGGACGAGTACGCCTTTACCTCAGTAAGCGCGTATAAAAACAGGTCGGAAAATGCTAGATATATGCTTAAATCGGCATTTAATCGTGGTGATTATTGCGACGGGTATTTGAGCGACAACGCGCCGTTTAATGTCATAGAATCGAAAATACAGGGCAATATCGGCGTAAACGTAGGAAAAATCACTTCTGTCAGCAAAAATGTCGTTGCCGTGAGCGGATTTACTCCACATAAAAATGACGGATTTAAGATTATCAGAAACGGTGCGGAAGTTTGCGGCGGTGTGGAAAGCGGCGGAAAAATAGTTGTTGACGGCACGTGCAAACCAAACGATAATCTGCATAGAACTTTCAGCGGCGAGCTATCGGAAAAGGTGAAAGCCGCAAAACGCTATATCGATATATCCATTGACATTACACTGAAATGCGGCGAGGTTCCGCAGGCTAAAGTCACATTGCCCGACTTATCCGAAATTACCGTAAACGGTGATTTTGCTATTGAGTCTGCAAAAAATCAAGCTATCACTTATGACGATATTTTGCGTGTATTCCAAAAGACGTCGGAATATATGTTTAAGCCGAATATAAATATCGATATTATGGGTGACTTATTTTTGCCTATTGCTCGGCTTAATGAGTTTCGCCGCAATGTATATAGAACCGCAAAGCAAGCAATACTTGACGGATACAAAATCAAACGCAGCGACTTGCCTTATATAGGGTTTAATTACAATCAGTTTGACGGCAGTGGTATAATCCTGATGGTAGAATGCGAAAAGCAGTTAAATGACGAAATTTTACGCAAAGTCGATTATGTTGTGCTCAACCCGTCGGATTATTCCAATTTTTCCGTTCCCGATATAAATAAACCGATATTACTCAATCTGCCCGTAACAATGCGCGGCGCCGATAGGGACGTAGTATTAAATGCAATTAACAATCCCAAAATATTTGGGGTTGTGTCCAACAATCTTTACTCGCTTAGTTTGACGGACAAGCCGATACTTTTGGGCGTTGGACACAATATAATAGGGCACTGCGACTATCCGCATGTTACATCTGTTGAGGCGGATTGCAACACAAACGGCTTTGCATACGTATTCGGTCGCGCCGGTGTAATGACTCTGTGTCATTGTCCGTATGGCAAGTGTGTTAATTGTTCAGGAAAAGACGAACTAACGGACGAAAACGGCAGACGCTTTACGCTTAGGCGATATAAAGCAGCGCACTGCTACTGGCAACTGCTTAATTGTGTGCCCAATTATCAAAGCAAAATAAAAAACAAAAATATGTTTTTCGACTGCACTACATCGTCTTGCGGCGAAATTATTTCCGCATTGAATTTTGAATATAAAGGTGATTTTACGCGCGGCAACATGAATAAAGGTCTTAAATAATGAAAGTATACAGGGATTTGGAATTTGATACAATACTGAGATCTATCGCGTCTCTTGCTCCTTCGCCGGTTGTTGCCGAAGCGATTTTGCATACCGAGCCGACAACGGACTTAGAACATGCAAACAAGCTTTTGACACAAACAAGCGACGCGGTTAGCGTTCTTGCGTCGCACCGACCAAATCTTGCTTTTGAAGATATTGCTCCTTTATTAAGCAAAGCAAAGGTCGGCAGCTCGCTTTTCCCAAAGGATTTTTTGTTCATAAACGAACATATTAAGGCATTGCGTTCGCTAAAAAACACTGTTGAGGAGATGGATGAGTGTGACAGCTTAAGGGATATAACCGCATATGCGCGTGTATGCGATGATCTTGAGTATTCGATAAACTGCACAATAGAGAACGAAACAGACGTTAAGGACAACGCCAGTGATAAGCTTTACGCTATTCGTAGGGCTATTGTCCGCGCCAATGCTCGGCTAAAGGAAAAGCTGGATGGATTTACTCGGCAGAGCAACATGAGCAAGTACTTGCAAGACAATATAGTAACAATGCGCGGCGGTAGATATGTTTTGCCAGTGCGCAACGATTGCAGGGCATATGTAAAAGGACTTGTGCACGATATTTCCTCTACCGGAGCTACCGTGTTTATAGAGCCGTTTGCGGTTGTCGAGGCTAACAACGAGATTATTACGCTCAAAACAGAGGAGGCAAACGAAATCGAGCGCATTCTCGCTGAGTTGAGTAAGCAAGTGGTTAAATATTCGGCAGAGCTTTCCGTGGGGCAACAGATTCTTACAGAATGTGGGATTATCTTTGCAAAAGCCGAATACGCGAAGTATACAAACGCGTATCGTCCCGAAATCAATACTAACGGAATAATTGTACTTAAGTGCGCGCGTCATCCGCTTATCGACCCAAACGTTGTAGTGCCAATTGATATTACGTTAGATAAAAATCGAGTGCTGCTTATTTCCGGGCCGAATACCGGCGGAAAAACCGTCGCACTAAAGACGGTGGGGTTATTTTCGTTGATGGCGTCATGCGGCATATTTTTGCTTACGGACGAGCACAGTACAATAAGTATTTTTGATAAGATTTATTGCGATATCGGCGACGAGCAAAGCATATCGCAGTCGCTTAGCACTTTTTCCGCACATGTTAAAAATCTTTCGCGCATTCTGTATGACATGAACGAAAAATCGCTTGTTCTTCTTGACGAGGTGGGGGATGGGACCGATCCTGACGAGGGCGCCGCGCTTGCAATAGCGGTTATAAAAAAAATACTGCGCGAACGGTCAACCGCTGTAATAACAACTCATTTTAATTCGGTAAAAGAGTTTGCGCTCGGCAATAGCGGTGTGTCCAATGCGTGTATGCAGTTTGACAATGTTAATCTGCGCCCGACATATAAAGTTTTAACCGGCGTGTCCGGATCGAGTTACGCACTGGAAATTGCAGAACGCCTCGGTTTGGGCAGTGATATAATATCCGACGCGCGCGCGGCGTTAAGCGAGGAGAAGGTTGCGTTTGACAGGATTTTGCGCGCGGCGGAAAACCTGCGCAACCAAGCCGAAAAGGATAAAGCGGAGTGCGAGGCGCTTAAAATAAAGGCGAGCGAGGACGCCGCGGCTGCCGACAGGCTCAAACAAAAATATGATCAAAAACTCGCCGAAATAAATGAGAAATCAAGGGCAATGATTAAACAGCTTGCCGATGATTATTCCGATAAGGCAGAGGCTATTATCGAGCAAATCAAAGATTGCCTAAAATCGGCGGACGACGCCGCACTGTTTAAAGCAAGAAAGGCAGCCAAACAAATTCGCGACGATGTGCCGACAGATCGAGTACAACCAATTGCGTCAGACCGCCCGCCCGAGAAATCCGAGCTACACGCTGGGGTAAGCGTGTTTGTTACAGGCTTAAACAAGCAGGGTACGGTAGTAAGCTCGCCGCGCGGAAATAAGGTGTTGGTGGCTATCGGGTCGGTAAAAACAGAGCTGCCTATTTCATCATTACTGCTTGTTTCGGAAACAGAGGAAAAACAAAGACCGACAAGCGTTGCAGAAAGAGAACCGGAAAATAAGGAAATTATGATGCTCGGCAAGACTGTTGACGAGGCTACTGCCGAGCTTGATATAATTCTTTCCGATATCGCGCCAAACAGCGTGCTTAGGATTGTTCACGGCAAGGGTACAGGTGCGCTCGGCAAAGGCATTCAGGCGTATTTAAAGCGTCACAAGCGAATAAGATCCTTCCGCTACGGCAGATACGGAGAGGGCGATACAGGTGTCACAATTGCAGAAATAAAGTAAAATAAATAATTGCCGCATTAAATCAATAGTGCGGCAGTTTTATATTGACCAATTCCTCAAATGTGTACGCAATAGAGTAAATTTCTTGCGGATAAAGCTCGTAATTTTCCGACATGTCCACCGAAATAACATAAATTATATAATTGGTGGTGCGCATATTAAGCGCTTTAATTCGATCATATCTTTCGCCCAAAATCTCGCGAGCATATTCCTCAAATCTTTCTTCGATGGGGAAGTATGCACTGTCTACTGTAGTGTACAACGATTTGTTTCTGCGGCGAATGCACATTATAATTTCGTCGGCGGAAGTGGGCGTGATATTGTCGTTGAGCAAAAGGTTGAGGGCGACACAATCGCATATGAGTTTGCTCGACAGGTAGTGCACGCTTCTGAAATGTTGTGACACCGCACTTGCAATTTGGGCGCGGCATACGCTTGTCACTGACGCTTTAGCAAGTTTGAATATTGTATCTTCATCGATTACTGTTTTCATATTTTCACCAATGAGTAATTAAAATAATCTCCCGATATGCCACAAAGGGTGTTATATAGCGCCGTGGCGTTTATGTCCGCTCGGAGCACTGCGGCAACGTCGCTGTCGGAGCTCGCAGTCTTTTTTATATCCGCATTGTTTGTTTTAACGAAATCGGGCAATAACGAAAAATCGAAGTCGCTTTTGCACGCTAAAAGGCGAGTGCAAAACCGTTTATCTGACAGCTCCTTATCTATATCCAACAGCAAATCCAGCAAAAGTCTGTATATGCGCTTTTTGCCGTAACGTCTGCCTGTTGCATATTCTATTATCTCGTCCAAACTGCCTAAATGCGCCAAGTTTTTAAGTAAATGTTCCATGCCTTCAGAGCAGTCACGGAGTTTTTTGATATCGTCTGCGCTTACTCGTTTAAGCGCAAACAGAGCCAGTTTTTTATATAATGCAATATCTGGACGGCAGGAACAAATATAATCGTGTATCTTATCGTAATTGTACGGAATAAATTTTTTAACAGTCGCGAGATTGCCGTTTTCTGCTGCAGCACGGATTGCCGTAGCGGACACGTATTCTTCGTCTGTTGAGAGGTCATTGTATTTGGCGCCCTTGCGCATGATAATTACTGGCTCTATGCTTGAACAGTATTTGTGTATTGCGGAAATGTATTCTATGCAAAGTATATTGTTGGGGTCGTTAAACACATAGTCTACCGATTGACCGGAGTAGATGTTCTCAAAAATCCGAGTTAACGCGATTTTAGTCGCGACGTTATAGCTTTTTCCGTTATCCATTTCGGATTTTAGCGCATCGTTAAATTTATCCTTGTGCCTAATCTTTATCTCGGCAATTCTAAGTATATCATCACTATTTGCCACAGCGCCCATCGCCAAATGTGTTATATTCTTTATGCCGGAAATTATCTTAAGTCCGCCCTCGGCAAAGAGTTGGGCGCTTGCCGTGCTGTATACGACAGGCAGTTCAATAACCGCGCTTGCGCCGCCGAGCAGTGCGCATTCCGCGCGCAGTGCCTTGTCACAAAATGCAGGCATAGCGGACTGAACAACACTGCCGCTCATCACACAAAATATGTTGTCAAAGCCTTGCTTGTTAAGCTCCTCCAGCTGATATTTGTGTCCCGAGTGAAATGGATTATATTCTGTTATCACGCCGCAATTTCTCATAATAAATACTTTACTTTGCTCACTGAC
>JAFLVH010000033.1 GCA_022508365.1 Clostridiales bacterium
CGGATGCCTGTGCCCAAAAACAGCGACAGCATGGCCTCGTCGCGCACAGCGGTTGCGTCGTGGAAAGCCTTTTGCCTGCCCGTAAGGTTTTCGCCGGACTCCGCCTCGTCCAAAATATCCACAACCTCGTTTACGTCCAGGCGGACGATGGGCTTAAGGTGGACCTTGGGCGTGTCGACCTTGGTCATTACGTCGTGGTCAATCTTTTCGCGCTTGTAAAAGTACTTGAACAGCGCGCGCAGCGAGGATACCTTTCGCTCCTTGGCGTGGTCCTTGCACGAATGTTTTTTGCCGTCCATGGTGTACAGCGAAAGATAATCGACAAACGCCTCTATGTCGGTGGGGGTGACCTTGGCAAGATGCTCTATAGTAAGCTCCACGGGCAAGATTTCCTCGCGCTTAAACTTGCGCTTACAAAGGTAATCGCAAAAGACCCGAATATCTCTCAGATATCCGAGCCTTGTAAGCGGCATAGTCCGCATGGATATACCCACGTTAAACTCCCGTGCAAAATCGGGCATAACGTCCAATATTTCCTCGATGGCGTTTAAGGTTTTTTCCGTTCTTTGGTCAAAGTAGGAGCTCATTATTGTTTATCCGATTTGTTCGGTTATTGCTTATACTGATTCCGAATATTTACCCGATTGCAAAAGCTTCATAAATATTATTTCGCTTATGGGAATAAACAGGGAATAGGCAAGCGGCAAAACTATTGACGGAATGTAATATTCCGAAAAGGCGAGCGGCATGCCCCAGATAAGATTTACGCAGTAGATGACAACCGCCACCTGAATCATTATCACAATGCGAATAATAATGGAAAACTTGAAGTTGAAGTTTATGCGCCGCGTCTTTTCGGGGTTGTTGGCGTAGCAGATGACTGCGGCAAGCGACATGAATATGGGAAGAAGTCCTGCGCAAATGTACAGCACATAATCGTACTTCATGCGCATGTTAAGTCCAAGATAAAAGGTGAGGAATAAAAGCGTCCCCACAAGGAACATAGCCAAGCACATGCCCAAATAATGCACCAGCATCAGCTTGTTGGAGTAATAATAATTTTTTCCGGCGTATTCCTTGGCCGAATTGTTGTGATTGCGCACCTTGACGTCGTTTCCGAGCTCGCGCACAGCTTGCTCAACCTTGCCGAGTTGCCCGGGTGCAGCCGCCTCTGCCGTTGCCGCTTGCTCTCTTTCCGCAGTTCTTACTGTGCGAACGTCGGGCGCGGATACGTCAAAGCGCTCCACCAGCTCCTCAAGCACCGACTTATATTCGCGGCGTGCAGGGCTTTCTTCTTCTGTTTCGAGCAACGGCTTAAGTCCGGGCTCGGGCGTAGGCTCCATCCCGGGTATTGCTCTCGGCACAAGCATAGGCCGCTCATCCGTGGCAATAGGCGCAGCCGATTGAACGGGCGCCGGAGGAGGTGTAGGCTGCATCGGCGCCGGCTGCGTCGGTTGTGTGGGTACCGGCGCAACAGGCCTTTGCTCGTCGGAAGGCATGGGTAACGTCTTTTTTTCGACAGGTTTTTCTTTTTCGCGCACAGGCTCCATAGGGGAGAATGTGTTTTTGCGTTGAATATCCGAATAGCTCTCGCCGGTTTCCGCGGCGAAAAGCTGCTCCATTATTTTTTTGGGGTCGAGCGACTCGGGTATGGGCTGCGGCTCTTCGGGAGTATCCGTCAGCTCAAAAAGACTTTGCGGAGGCTCCTGTTCGGGCTGCGTAGGCTGCTCTGCTTGGATAGGTTGTTCGACAGGCTGCTCCGATTGTTGTTCGGTCTGTTGTTCGGTCGGTTGCTCCGTCTGTTGAGACGCTGCGCTTTTGTCCGCCTTTTTGGAGCGGTTAGGCTTGCGCTTGGGCAGGGGATAATCCTCTTCCTCCACGTCCGAATAGTCGTCGGTGGGCTGCAGAAAAACCGTGGGCTCTCCGCTTGACATAAGATCGCCGAAAAGCTCGGTTGCCCTGTCAAACTCGCTTTTGTACTTAAGAAACACCGCTCTGCCGCTTTCGGTCAGGGAGTAATACTTGCGCCGTCCTCCGTCCGACTCGGCGGAGTCCCAATAAGAGGAGACAAAGCCCTGTTTTTCCAGGCGTTTCAGACAAGCGTAAACGGTGGGCTGCTTAATTTCCCACTGTCCCTCGCTGCGCGCGTTGATCTGTCTTATAAGATCGTAGCCGTAGCGATCGCCCTCGTACAAAACCTTGAGGATTATGGTATCTACGTTGCCGCGAATCAAATCGCTTTCTGCCATAGCTTTACACCTCTTCACGTATACTATTACAATATACGTCTTATAGTATACAATACAAAACGAACAATGTCAATGTTTTTTTAATCATTAAGCGGCGTAACCGGTCTTATTTTGCCGAAATAGCCTTGCGCTTCGGCTTTTCATATGGTGGTTACTATATTATTTATACCGTCATAAACTGCAATTAACCGACATTTATAAAATATTTTGCCCAAAAAGTATTGACAAATTGTGAACAAAGTGTTAACATTACTATGTATATCTATAAAATTGTGAACAAAATGTTAACAAACAGACAATCACAAACGCATTTATGTGAGGTGTTATATGAATCGAAAACATGACACAGGTAAATCTACGGCAAGCGGCGCAAAGTTAGGATACGGAAAAGGCGTCATTATTACGATAGCCGCCATTTTTACGGCGATTGCGGTAGCTTTATGCTGTATGCTCGGAATAGACAATTCTTCTAAGTCTGTTTCGGTAGACGGCGTGCAAGGTGGAGAGGTAACTCACTCCGCTACCGCGCGTACGCCTTCGCTGAGCGGAGCCACGGTAAACGATTACAGCACCACGGCACTGTATGACGGCGATACGTTTACGATGACAGGCACCAACAACTATTATACTATTAAGTTGCCGTCAGGCAAATATTATCTTGAGGTTTGGGGCGCACAGGGTGGCGCAGGCTACGGTTCCGTTGCAGGCGGCTACGGTGGTTATGCTAAAGCTCTTTATACCATAACGGCGACCACCACCATATATGTTTACGTAGGCGGCGCGGGTTCTGCTGCAACCAGCACCAACGGAGCTACAACTGCCGGCGGATATAACGGCGGCGGCTCGACTAAATATAACAGAACATGCGGTCACCGTACCAGTTCGGGCGGCGGCGCTACGCATATAGCTACTCGTTCAGGGCTTCTCAGTGCTTTGTCAAGCTATAAAACCACCGATGTTTTGATTGTAGGCGGCGGTGGCGGTGGCGGCGGCTACAGCACGGGAACCGGCGGTTCCGGCGGCCCGACAGGCGGTACTGCTACATACGGATCTTATACCAATACGGCAACCGGCGGATCAACGTCAGCGGGCGGAACGTCCAGCGTGGGCTCGAGCTATTATTCGTCAATGACTACTGTAGGAAGCTCCGGTTCATTCGGTCAAGGAGGCGCGGGTGCCATTGTGTCAAGCGGCGCGGGTGGCGCTGGCGGTGGCGGCGGTTATTTCGGCGGCGCGGGCGGAAGCGGTGGCGCCATTTGTTACGGCGCTCCCGGCGGTGGCGGCAGCAACTTTATAAAAAGCGGACTTACTGTTGTTTCCAACACCACGCAGTCGTCGTTGACGGGCAACGGCAAGGCTGTAATAACGGTTATAAACCAAGAGCCCAAGACCAATAACTACACAAAAACGCTTACCACGCGCGCGGCAGGTACTTACACTACCATAACGGCGAGCAATCTTGCGTACGATCCCGACGGCACTTCCACTGCTGTTTATTTCAGCAACGGCACCGCCGGCGCATACGATACATATTCCAATTTTAAGGCGGACGGCGGACTGTATTTGGATTCGGCTTGCACGGTCAGCGCCACCAAGTACTTTACCTGGACTACGTCTACCAATGTTTCATTCGCCATAAAAGCTAAAAACTATCCGCGAACGGGGCAGACGGGCGTTACGTCAGGCGGCGGCACGGTAACGCTGTACACAAAGATCAGAGATAACTACGGAAGTTCTACGGCGACTCGTGCTTGTTCTACGATTTCGTTTAAGCTTACCGTTCCCAAGGAAACTATTTCATTAAAGACCGCTGTAAATTCCACTGTTGTGAATTCATCGGGGCAGTCAAGCACCGTCAGCAATCCTTTGGGCAGTTCTACACTTACGACGGCGCCCGACGATCCTTCTACGGCATCGGGTATTTATAATCCGAGCGGCACCGGCAGAAGCACTCTGTTCTTAAAGAACATGCTTACGCTGGGTTCTAAAATCACCATCAGCGCCGCCAATCTTTTGAGCGGACACTCAACTTCCTTCGACCAGGCCGTGATTGCAATTCCCAGCCTTACGTCTATTACCGGAACTGCAAGAAAGTTTAAGGTGACGGAGGTTGACGCAGGTACAAACAAGGTCACGTCATATACGCCGGCAGTGGCGGCAATTGCCAATACCTACAGTCAAATTACGCTCGAATGCGTTTCGCCCACGCCGGGCTATATGGTGTTGCCTGTTACGGTGTATCTTGTGGAAAAGACGGCGTGTAACGGCACAAACGTCGGGTTGTGGGATTCTTCCGGCGGAACAGTGTCCTACAGCTTTGAAATTGCATTCAAGATGCAAAACACCAGGCCGATCTTAAAGAGCGGTCAAAGCAACCTTGTAGACGTGACGGCAGGCTCTACAGCCGCGCTCAGTCTAAATACGTACTTCTCCGATGCGGACGCAAGCAGCGGCATTACCACGTCCACGCACGCAATAACCGGCGTTATTGTGCCTAAAAAAGAGTTTGTTCTTATCGACGCACAGCAAAAGGTTGTTGCCGCTACCAACTACAACGTAGGCTACACTACGGGGCAGGTGATCGGCGAAACGGATGCGGCATTTACTACGACCGCTACGGGCAGCACCGATACGGGCTTTGTGGATAACATTGCATACAATACGACCGCGCCTGTAAGCGGCGTTACGCTGAACGAGGCGTTCATAAGCTACACATATTCCGGAATAACGCTTAACGTTACGGGGCTTAGGGCAAGCTTTTCTCAGTATAAACAAAGTCGAGCCAACGCGTTAGGGCATTTCTATCTGTTGATTCACATACAGGACAAGAGCGATTTGCAAGATAACGGCATTTGGCTGCCGATTGCGATAACGGTAGGCAACGCTACGTCGCACACGCCTGTTGCTACGGTTACTGCGCCCAACTCATTGACGTTACAGTCTGCTGTATCGGCTTTCCCGACTGCGGACGGTGCGTCCGGCGACAGCTTTTACTTTGCGCCTATGGCGATCAATTACAACGGATCGTATGTAATAGGCAAGTATAAGGACGGAGAGGGCAATCTTACCAACAATAATTTGCAGCCGCTTGCAATAGACGGCGACAACTTTGCCACATCAACAGGCCTTGCCGGTTGGAGCAGCAACGGCAATCCGGTCAAGCTTAACGAGTT
Source organism: Clostridiales bacterium (assembly GCA_022508365.1). Taxonomy (GTDB): domain Bacteria; phylum Bacillota; class Clostridia; order Christensenellales; family Pumilibacteraceae; genus Anaerocaecibacter. Next base: position 5,423 of record JAFLVH010000033.1, read on the forward strand.
TTTAAAGCTTTCGATTACTCCCGAAGCTTTGGTAAAAGGCATGACCCAAAACGGCGCCGGCGCACAACAGGTCGGCAGCGGCTGGGAAAACCAGTATATCAGAGCCGAGATAATTCCTATTTATATAGATAAGAGCTTACTTGCTTCCGTCGCATACGGCGGTGGGCGTGTTGTCGCCGGTAGCGGCACAAACGCAAACGGATATCTTTATGCTAATCTTACGGAGGCGAGCGACGAAACCGGTTACTATACTATAGACGGACTTAAAATAACGCTTAAGTCCGCAACAATGAACAGATACGTCTACGCTCAGGCGGCGGTTTCTGACGTGACAAACAGGTCTGTGTCCGGCATCAATATTGCAATACGCGTAAAGAATACGGCTTTAGGCGTATACAGCGCTGACAGCGGCAATGTCGTCACGTTTGGCAACCCCTTGCGCGACAGTGCATACAGCACTTATGAGTACGCGGAAAACGGCACTCCGACGTTTACGTATAAGATACCGTATGAAGGCACGGTTATTATCACGCCGTACGATTTGGCATACGACTTTGATATGCGCACGGCGGGCGCAAGCTCTGCCGGAGGCTTCACGCTAAACGGTTATTCCGGTTGGTACGATTCCGCCTCAGGTACGCTCAATACCAGTGCTAACGGCGCGGGCATTGCATTTAACGGATTGATAAGAGGCGGCTCGTACAACTCCAATGCGGTGACATTCCTTAACACCGTTCAAAACGCCACTACTGTCACTAAGGTCAGCTCCACAGCCGCAGGTACGGCATCGAGCAGCGCCACTGCGGCAAATGCGGCGGTGTATCGCGACAAGCTGTTCTTTGAGCGCACTACAAACGGTTCGGATGCGTTCACATACAATCCCACTACGTTTAACGACATAAATGTGGTCAAGGCAAACACCACCAACTTTGTCAATGTGTATACCGGCTCCACCGTAAAGATAGGCGACTCCACGTATCCCATTGACTTTATAATGTTGACGGCGCTCAACCGCACCACTCAACCGTCTGTTATTGACCTTGTCATTCGCGACCGTTACGGCAACGGTTCGTCCGACGGATCGAGCAGCGCAGCGGTGCGCATTATCGTAGAGGTTACAAACACCAAGCCCGTTATAAAAGACGAATACCGTTACGAGGAGATTTCGGTAAAACCCATTTCCTCCGGCGATACCGTTGTCACACCCGATAGCCGGCTTCTTTACGCCAACGGCAACGGCGACATGTCCGGTCTTATGACAGACCTTGACAGAGACATTCCGGAATACGTTTTGCAAAGCGGCGTTTTGATAGTAAATAAGTTATTTATAGACGATTACAACAACAATAGCTTAGTCGATGAAGACGATGAAACAATAGACAATCTGTATTTTGACTCCTTTGAAGGGTTAAACAGCAAGTACACCGTACACGGCGGTTTGCTGCTTTCAAGCTATCTGACGGCGACACTGACAAGCCGCAGCGAGCTTACGGTGACGGCAATCAGCTCTACCAAGGCTATAGAGGGCGGCGTGTACGTTGCTTTCTTTGTCACGGACAACAGCGGCGGCACCTCGCTCGGATATGTCAGAATAGAGGTTATCAACACCGCACCCGTGCTCAACGAGTCCGACGAGGACGGTTTTGACAAGGAAAATCCGTTGTGGCGCATAGAGTCGACCAGCGACGGTGACATAATGCGTAGCAGATACATTGTCGGTTCCGAGCTTGCTAAGAGAAAATTAAAGAGCGAAAAGGCCGCGCTTGATATAGACATTAAGCTTATTGCCATTGACGAGGACGGATTGCACAGCAAGGTGATGCTTTCCCAGATTGTCAATGTCGGCGACAACGAGGCATTATCGCCTACATACAGATATATCAATCTCGATAGGTCTGAGGAACTGTCGGGTGAACCGCTTAGGACGGCGCTTAATGCGGCTGTGCCGAGCATAGGCACCGATGCGTCCAACTTTAACGATAGACCTTCCGCAATAAAGATATTTGACACCATTCCCACACACATGGGCGCGCCGTCCGGTTACAACACGGAGATATATTTCTGGTTGGGGGATGCGGACAGCGGAGCTTGGTACGAGCGCGGCGACCTTATAGACGGTTTGATGGGCAGCACGCAAGCTGGCGTCACGGTTGATAAAATCGACCTCGACGATTGCTTCGACAGTTATGGTCGGTTTATTATTGCCGACTGGGCGCTGCTGTTGCACGCTACGAGCGGTTTCCAGGACAACGAGTCTGCCGGCATACTTTTCTCGCTGCGCGACCAGGCGGAGCTTGGCGGCGACACAGCCGGATTCAAGACCGCATACAACAGCGATCGCTTTAAGACCAACGATGCCGGCGAGCTTGACAACCGCGCGGTTGTAGACGGAAGACTTATCACCACCGTTTATCAGCATATTTCCCAGACAGGTATTCGTTCCATCAACGAGTATCTCGGACAAAACAACAACTACTATACTGTGGAGTATACTCCGGCAAGTACAAAAACCCCGATAAGATTTATCTCCACTTATGACGGCAGAACCGACAGCACTTACGACGAGGCACAGAGCTCGCTGTATTTTAAGGACGACGGAACCGTCAATCATAAGATGGTTTTGGACTACGATGGCGGAGATGATACTACGCTTATCAAGTCGCGCGGAGCGGGCGAGGCCGACAACACGCTTGCAGGTATCAATTCCGGCGCGGTGTACTCCGGCACCGGGGAAGTTGCAGGCGCCTTCCGCTACAGCGACACAATAGAAGTTCCGGCGGCATTGGATACCGGCAGCGCCAACCTTGCAACCGGCGAATCGGACCGCGTCAAGTACAAGTCAGTTTATGTGCCCATGAGCTACTTCGGACTTTTGTCGACGCTTGTCGGCGCCAAGTCTAACGAGCCCAATAAGGGTAGTGTGGTATATCCCATCGACGAGTATGTAGGATACGAGATGCCTGTTGGCAAGTCGTACAGCCTTTTGGACACCAATGCTATTCTCGGCGCAATGACGTTGTCTGACGGCACGTACATGTGGGCGGGAGCGAGCATTGCGGACAATCCGTACATCACGATAGGTACGTTCGACTGGTATCATGACAACAACCCCGAAACTAACAGCGCGCGCCTTGTAACCGACCCGTACAGCTCGCCTTACTACAACAACCGTCTTGCAGTGCCTACGCTGAGCCCGGACGACGATTCGCTTTTAGGCTACGAGCAATATGCGGATAACCGCAAGAGCTTTGTCGGCGACGGCAGGCTTATGTACCTTGAAAATCAGGCGCGTGAGCTTATCGAGCATAACTTCGGTCTTATATTCACCAAAAAGAGTGTGAGAACAAGCACGCGTTCTCTTACTCTTACAATCAACCTTGCAAGGTGCAAGGGCAATCAGGTTGCCGCAACCGACGGCGTTATCAACGAAAAGGATAAGCGCACTGTTGAAATTAAGATTCATGTGGAAAACTCCATGATGGATCTGTACTACAACAATTTCAGCGATGATTTTGAAGGCAAATCCACTACGGTCAAGTACGACGAGCAAAAGGGCACCTACTATATGGATTTGACTTTGGCGTCGTCCGATACGTGGTCCTATACTCTTACTCGCAGAAATGCGTCTAACGCTACGGTAATGAGAGACGGGCACACCATCGAGTATTACGATGACGACTACGGCACCGCAGACAAGCGCGACTTTGCGTACTTTGCATCCGACTCGTTTATGCAGCTGAGCATGTGGCAGGTGGGTGAAGCAGGGTATAACCGTGTATTGCAGTTGACCGATGACGAGGCACAGTTCAGCAATGTTTTGGCTACGTCCGAGTACGCGCAAAAGTCGGTTGCAAATTACTTTGGCGCAACCTACGGCAGCTTGGACGAAATGGATATAGACAAAGAATACCAAGCCAACAGAGGTCTTTACGGCGTTAGAGGTAAGGACGGATACAGCAGCTACTTCAATGCTTCCGTCACTAACAGCGGTCAAACGCTTAACATAATGCCAATACATAAGACGTGGATCAACGAGCTTGCGTTTAGTATGGCCGTTACCGGTGATTCGCTCTACGGCGTAAATACCGACAGCCAGGAAGAGGTTAGTGCAGCATATGCCGCGCGTGGACTTATAGCCAAATATGACAGTATACTCACACCCGCGCTTACGCCAGATCGCGTGTACTATCCGTTTAAAGTGCTCATTTACGACAGCTACGGAGTCGGATTCCTTGACGCGTCGTATGTGTCTATAGAATTCCGTATCCAAATCACCAACGGCGATCCCACGCTAAAGGCGGTGGGTAATGCCGTCGGTTCCGGCAGGGAATTCACTATGAACCTTGCCGTCAACAATACCGTGGACATCAACCTCTACGACATTGTTTATGACTCGGATATATTCACCTACACGGAAAGAAATATCGGTAGGTTGGCTACTGCCACCGAGTTTAAAGCTCGCGCAAAGGGCATCGATCTTGAAACCGGCGACTATCTGTTATCGCCTATTATTCAGGATGAATACAAAGACCGACAGTATAATCCCTCTGTGCAGGTGGACAGCGACGGTGTGTATTATTATAACGGCGCAGGATTCTCGGCAGCAGGCAATACCGAGCGCGATATTGTTATGTCTATGGAGCTAAAGATAGTAGACGATGATGATGTCCACGACGAGCCTGTCAGCAACGTTATATCGTTTAAGGTCAACCGCCGTACCACGGCTACCTACAACGGCAGGAGTGTGTCGGTAAACAGGTACAAATTTACGCTCTGCTTCTACGACAGCGAGGGTAGAGCTACGGCTCCGTTTACCTTTGTTATCAACGTAACCAACCAGACCCCGTCCATAACGCAGGTTACTCGCTCGTTCACAATGCGCGCGGGCGACGACTTGACCGTTCTTACGGCATACTATGACGTATTTACCGGTGCAAGGGGCGGCATAACCTCCGCATATCGCAACTCCGATACGTACGCCGCGTTGACCGAGAGAGAAAACATGCTCAATTACGGGGAAGACTTCGGCGACGGCTACAACAACGACCTCGGCAGCGGCAATTACTGGAAGTTTAAAGATATCACTCTGAACGACGAGGGTCAAAACATCATATATGACAGCACCGGTCAGCCGCGCAATAAGCACTTAGGCTATGTCGGTCTTGCCAGCGATGATACGCCTTGGAGACTGCGCTTTACCAACTGGACGGAGTCAAACGACAGGATTTACGTTTACTCGCAGCAGATGCTCGGCTTGCCTGCCGAGGGCGCAGAGTCCGGTACGCAACAGATAGCACTAAGAATAATGGCTGTAGCGGCGTGCACTAACGAGCCGTTTACCGTAACCATTTCCGACGGTGAAGGCGGCATAATCTCCTGCACACTATACATCACCATTGTCAGCTCGCCGCCGGTTGCGCGTGATTGCACCGACATCACAGATAATCAGACGGTTACAGCCGGTGGCTTGGAGGGTGTATTCAACACAAGCGGCAGCCTCGAACAGGGTGTTTTTGCGGCGTATATCGTTCCCGCGGATGGCACGCACACGTTTAACATCGAGGGCGTGGGACAAAAGACCGCGCGTCGTGTGACCACCATTAAGATGAGCACCGTAGCAAAAGACCCGGACGGCGCTACCGAAACCAACAATATGCGGTTGTACGGAAACGGCGAGTTTGAGTTGCACGACATACAGGCCGACACATGGCAACCGATTGTAAGCGATTCGAGCGGCGTATTCAAGACAAATTACTTTAACATCGCTCCGAGTCTAGATAGGGTGAACTTTACCATAATTGCCACGGGCTACGATCCCGATACAACCGACGGTTATACGGAGATTAGGTTCCGTGTTGCCGACTTCGGTGACAGCGCGTACGAAAATACCATACTTATTACGCTTCGCGTTTTCACTTTGTATTCCGATTTGACCAACCCGACGGCATCTGCAAAAACAGGCAATGCGTACACAAACTATCTTCGCGGCTCGGACTTGGTAAATGTCAAATCCTATGACTTTTACTTCAATCCCGAAAACCACGCTGAAGAATCCAAGTACGCATTTATCAGGCTTGCCGACAGCGAGGGCAACGACGGTAACGACTTATCTCCGATTGTCGACCCCGACGCCACTTCTTTGGGCGACGCAGTTTACAATGTAAGGCTGTACGCGTTCTTTAATATCAATGAGAACGGCTCCATTTCGGCGCTTTCCTCGGAAGCTATCAGTCGCATGCTTAATAAGAACGCTGACGGAAAGATCTTTGGGCTTAAGACGGAGACGGCAGGCGACTACACCGCATATGCGGATTATATGATTGGTGGCTTGCTCGCGGACGGCACAACGCTCTCTCTCACGTACAACGGACAGCAAAAGCTTAATAAAGTACTTCAGTATGCTGAATTCGAATTCTCGAGCGACGGCACCTCGTTGACTTTGACGCCCAAGGCATCCACGCTAAACAGCCCCGAATTCCTGCTTTATATCGAGGCGGAGAAGCCGCTCGGCAACCGCGCATACAAGCGCACCGACGCCGTGCTTAATGCGGGCGCTTTGTTCAGACTCAACGTTCTCAACTCCGCACCGCGCGCGGTTGACGGACGTCATGAGGTAGAGGGCGTTAAGGGCACCGTCGGCACGTTTACTGTGTTTGATCCCGACGACCGCTACGGCGCGTTGTTTATCGATTCCGACAACGGCGACAATGTCAGCGTTGTAGGCATTGTGAACGGAAAGCTTGCCGAGTCCGAATACACTAACGTCATGGCAGAAGCTATGAGGACTATGACCGGGCTTGATTGGCAGGCAAACGCTTCGTCCGGAAAGCCGCGCGCATTTGACATAGGCATAGACGAAGCGGGCAAGTTACAGATTACAATCAACCGCCGCATAGACTATGTTGTAAACGGCGTTTATCAGCCGTCGGTAACAATACCGCTTGTCATCACAGGCGCTGACGTTGTGGGCGATCGGATCACCACCACGGTATATCTGACGATTAACAACAGCAATTTGTCCACAGTGGCGTCGTACTCACACGAGGACGAGGAAACACAGGTTGGCTACTCATTCGGCCACGATAGCAACGACGAACCTGTCATTGATGTGCGGTTACGTTACGGCACGCCTTTGGAGGTTAATCTTGCCGACTTCCTCAGAGATAACGATATGGACGATGATTACGATGCCGACTCGTATAGGTTTGTTTTGCCTCAATCTCAAGGCGGATATACATATCTGACCGACGAGGAAATTTCTGTCAATTGGTACGACACTGACGAGAACGGGGTGCCCAACCTTGACTTCTATAAGGAGTTGGCTAAGGCTGCACCCGTCGGCGCGGACAGCATGCACAGAACAGGTATATTGTTTACAGCGGCAGAGACCGAGCGCAATATCACCGCAACCGTGTACGTCCGCGTAATCGACCGCTCCGCCAATGCTAATGTTGCTGCCAACGGCATTATAATCAAGATCAACGTATCGGTCATGAACGACGCGCCTTATGTATTAGAGGGTAAAGAAACCACGGAAATATACATGATTGGCACGGAGGACGAGAATGCCGAACCGGCGAGTATGCTGTTCTTTATCGGCGACTTTGTTGCGGACAGAAATAAGTCCGACGTAGTAGGCGATGAGGAAAGCGCTAAAAATCCCGATACCGCATTGCGTATATCCAGACAAGAGGCGCGCGAGATAAGCAAGATTTATTCGCAAACGCACGATTCCATTCCCAATAATTCCGGAGCAGGCGATTTGATCCTGTCGTCCGCACTGTTTGAAGTAACGTTGCCTACACAGCTTGACGAACGTCTTATAAATGATTACATCAAGCGCATGGGCAAGGACGAAACGTTTGTCAAGAACACAACCAATGATTACAATCAATGGTTTGTCATCACCCCGCGCAATGGTTATTACGGCTACGGTGCAGTCGATATTACCGTTGTTGACGGAAACGCCAACGTCATGTTCGACACGCTTTCCATAACGTTCTGCTTGGAAGTGCATGTAATCAGCAATGCCGACGAGGTTGTTGAAAATCTTGTGGACATCGAGCTTGCATGCAGCAAGACAAGACAGATAGACATTAGGTCGATTATGCCGACTATGCAAAATAAGCTCAACTTAGGACAGTTTACAGGCGGCGAAGAAAACGTTGGCGACAGCGATGAAGAAGTCTTCAGTCAGTACGAGTATTACGAGATTTTAAACATTAGCTTCCAAAACGAATTAGACGTAGGTAAAGGCACGTTTACCAAGCTTGACGAAAGCGGTCAGGTTTGGGAGATCAAGGCAGGCAATCAGGTCACCAGAGATCCCGTGCGCGTGGAAGTTGTGTTTGCGCTCAGAAACGACAAATCCATTACGTACAAGAAGTACTTCTATCTAAACGTAATCGCCAACGTCTCGCCTAAGATCAAGTATTCCGAGATTGTGTTTAAGCGTCATACCGAAAGCGACGATGTAGATGCGCTACGCGACCTCAACGCGGCTAACTCCATAAGATTGCAGGCATGGCAGTTGTGCGAGGACGCGGACGATCCCGAAGGTACTGCAATTCGCTTCCTCAGTGTAGAGTCCAAGGTCAGTTCGATAGTAAAGGCCAAGCTGGTAAAGGACGAAAACGGCGAATTCAAGTACCTCGAGATAACCTTTGTGGCGCGCGGCGAATCGGAAATTACCATAACCGTCACAGACGAAACGGGTGCGCCCGTGCGACTTAAGTTTATCGCCAGCAACAAGGACTTGCCCGAAGCGAGTCTGTGGGTGAGGTTGGCGGCAAGCTTTGAGGCCAACACAGTCATGTGGATAATTATAATCGCTGCGGCTGCGCTTGCGCTGTTGATATTAATTATCATAATCGTGCTTTTGCGCAAGCGCAAGCGCGATAGAGAGGAGATTGAGGCATTGCTAGTTTCCGAAATGGAGATAGAAGAGCAAATGATGAAGCTCGCCGGCGGTCCGTCGCCCATGGGCTATCAGAGCTACGGCTATCTGCCCGGCGCAGGCGCTGCGGCTCAGCCCGATCCTTCCATGATGCTCGGCGCAGGTGCAGAAGCTCCTCAGCAGCAGCTTACCGCACTTCCTCCCGGCGGTCCGGAAGGCGGCGGCGATACGCCCGCATAAGACAATGCAACAACAAAAAACCCTATTCGGCAAAACCGAGTAGGGTTTTTTTTTGCGTTGGACTGTGCTAATTGTAGCTTAGAGATATATAGACAACATTGGTGGTTGCCTTTTCGCTTTTGGTGTGCTATAATGATTGTACTATAAACAATAATTTAGCGCAGGATAGTTTTAAATGAAAAAAATAGGATTACATATTGCAGAAATATGCGTAGGTGCATATTTCATCGCGTCGGTTTTTTATGCTTACTACGGTGATTATGACTATTTGTACGAACTGACCGCACTTTCAAATTTATTAAACGGCGTTATACTCATTGCCTGCGGGATTTTAGGTTTATGCCAAAAACGATTAAATATTATCATCAGGCTAATGGCGTTAGTATGTATAATGTGTATATATGCAACCGTTTTTATGGTTGCTTTTGATATCTCGCAGTTTAATTTTGACGGTGGATTTATGTTATTGCACGGAGTAAATCCGCCGATTGCTTTAGTCTTTTTCTTGTTCGGTGAAAGCTGCGAGTTTAACGGCAAAAAGCAATTAATGATGCGCATATTCCTTGCGCCTATGCTTTTTATGGCATATCTATTTTTTGATCTGATATTTTACTTTTGCAACGGCGAGTTTGTGTATGAATTGTTACCATCTAACTTTGCATATCTTTCACCGATAGTTGCTATTGCAATATACGGTCTTTTAGTGGCTATGGGTTATGGTTTAATCGAACTAAAAAAACATGTTCAAAGTAAATTTATCGAAAATAACAACTAAATTTGAATTTATCGCATTATCTTTTTTAAGTAAAAAAACCCACACAGTTTATAACTGTGTGGGTTTGCTTTGTCGCAATTAATAGGCTAAAACAATACCTCGCACTTGGCTATGTCTTTTTCGCCGGAAGTCAGCAAAAAAACGTCTTTGTCCGATTGGCTTTGCTTGTATATGTCAAGCACGTTGTTTTCGTAAGACTGGTTGATATACCGCACTTCCATCTCGCGTATCGGTCTTTCCGTAAGCTCCTTTACCGAGTACGTGTTCAGTATAAACCGAACGTATTCCGCATTGTTTGTGTGCTGCGACATATCTATGTTGGTGCTGTGCACGGTGACAGTGTCCACTTTGTTATCGGGCGTGCCGTCATAAACGGTGAATTTTATATCCGTTTCCGGTGGTTCCGCCTGCATAGCGCTTGTCACACCCACCGTTTCTACGCGGCGAATGCGCATTGTCGTAAGGTCTAGCGCGCACATTTCCACGCGTGCATAGGCGCATAGCTTGCCTGTGATATCTTTAACTGATACGTCCACACTAAGCGTCGCGCGCGTGATAGAGGAGATAAACGCGGTTACCGTGAATTCATCGTCGCCCCAGGGGATAGCTTTAAAAAATTTGATCCTGTTGCGTGTAAAAGCCCATAAACTGTTGTACTGTTTTCGTACGGTCACGCCGTCTATTTTTAGCCGACCCATCATCTCGGTTACGGCGTCCTGCACTACTTGAAAAACGCCGAGCACCGATAGGTTAGCGGCGGAATCAGATATGCTTGCGCTCACGCGTTGGTGTTTGATAAACCGCATAGTGGTCTACAGCTTGCCGGCAAACACGTCGGTGACGGCTTTGGTCGCCTTGCTGCTAAGCTTCTTTATATCGTCTATGGCGCCCGCAACAACTAATAAGTCATCCTCCAGCAGCTTGCAGTCGCCGGCAGGGGACGTGATTATCTCTTCGCCGCGCTTGATAAGTATAATATTTACGCGTTCGTTGTTGCGCAGATTCAGCTCGATAAGCGTCTTGTTTTGCCAACGTTTGGGCGTGAGTATTTCCACTATGCGGAACTTATCCGCAAGCGTCATAACCTCCACCATGTTAGGCTTAGCGAGCATGGCGGCAAGGCGTTCGCCCATGGCCTCCTCGGGGATTATAACCTCGTCCGCGCCTATGCGTTCGAGTACCAGCTTGTGGCGGTCGTCGCTCGCCTTGGAGATGACCTTGGGAATGCCGAGCTGCTTGCACATAAGCGTGATGAATATGCTCGACTCTACATTGGAAGCGACGCATACAATGGCTACGTCCATGTTGTTTATGCCGAGCTGCTCAAGGTTGCGCGCGTCGGTTGCGTCCGTGCATACGGAGTGCGTGCAGTACGGCGAAATGTCGTTAACAAGCTCCTCGTCTATATCAACGGCTAAGACTTCCGCACCGTATTCGTACAGCGCCTTTGTTATTGACCAGCCAAACCGTCCAAGACCGAACACAACGTACTGATTTTTTTTCATATATAGCTCCTTGGTTAACCTATCATAATATTGGCAGAGGGGTATCTAAGAGAGGACTGACTCTGCTTTATAAACACAAGTCCGACAGACACCGGACCGAGCCTGCCTATAAACATTACCACTGCCAGCACGTACAGCGCAGCGTCGGACAATGTGGGGACAATGCCCATAGAAAGCCCCGTGGTGGTAAACGCGGATATTGTGTCGTACAAAACATATCCAACGGGTGAGATGCCGTCCGTCGCGCAGATTATCATTACGCCGGTGAATATAAGCGCACTTCCCAATACAAGCACGGCAATAGCGCGCAGACCTGTTTTTATGCTTATCGAATGTTTTCCGACTACAATGTCGTCCTTGCCGCGCAGTCCCGACCAAGCCATCAGCACGATAGCGGCAAACGTTGTCGTCTTTATGCCGCCGCCGGTGCTGCACGGTGACGAGCCTATAAACATTATTATACCCGATAATACCATGCCGGACGCTGACATCTTTGTCTGGTCTAGGGAGGAGTATCCGGCAGTCGAGCTACCCGTCACAGCTTGAAACATGCAGTTTAACAGTTTTTCTCCGGCGTTCATGCCTGCGGTGGCAGGTGAATTGAACTCCGATGCAAAAAAGAACAGCGTGCCAAAGCCCATTATGGAAAGTGAAACTATAAGCACGGCCTTGGTGTGGAATCTGTACCGCTTATGGCGGAACCTGCATTTAAGAATGTCGTCGATAACGGGGAACCCAAACGAACCGAGTATTGCTATCAGCGCAACAATCAATATAATTCCGTAATTGCCGCTATAGTCGGTGAGCGATCCGTATTCGTTGCCTGCGCGACCCAATATATCAAATCCCGCGTTACAAAAAGCGGATACGGAGGTGAATAGCGCTTGCCATACGCCTATAGCTCCGTTGCGCACACAAAAAAATGGGACGAGTAACGCCGCGCCCGCAAGCTCAATTACAAATGTAACTATCATAATGTTGCGCACAAGCTTTACTACGCCCTTCATTTGGTCTTGCCCGAGCGCTTCTTGTATTGCAATTCTGTCTTTAAGCGTTATTTTTTTGCGGATGATGATGAATACGAACGTAGCCATCGTCATAAATCCAAGTCCGCCGAACTGAATGATGAGCAGCAGCACGGCTTGCCCAAAGCCGGTAAATGTCATAGCGGTGGGCGTTGCAACAAGTCCGGTGCCGCACACGCCGTTCATAGCCCAGAATATGGCGTGAGTAAAGCGCATCCACTTGCCGTCTTGGTTGCTAATAGGCAAAGCCAGAATAAACGCGCCGACAAACATGACCACAAGAAAGCCCAGCAGCACTATTAGCATAGGGCGCATTCTTATTCTTTTTTTATCTTTGTTATTGGTCATGTCCGATCTCCGTGAGTATGCACGACGCTGTGGCAGCAATCGCTCTTCCTTCGCCTACAACCCCTAAGTTTTCCGTTGTGGTGGCGGAAACATTTACTTGATTAATTTTTATTCCGAGCGCCGCAGCAAGGCTAGACCTGATATCGCTAATGATAGGCGCCAGCTTTGGCTTTTGCGCTATTACGACGGCGGAAACATTGCCTAAGCAATAGCCCTTGCGCGCAACCTCTTGCATTACTTGCTTTAACAATGTCATGGACGAGATGCCGAGGTACTTTTCGTCAGTGTCTGGGAAAAGCACGCCTATGTCGGGCAGGTCAGCGGCAGAGAGCAATGCGTCCATTATCGCATGGGTGAGTACGTCTGCGTCCGAATGCCCCAAAAGCCCAAGAGGATAATCTATTGTTACTCCGCCCAAAATCAGCTTTCGACCCTCTGTAAGTCGGTGTACGTCGTATCCCACGCCTATTTTGCAGTCCTTGCAAGGGGAAGTAAAGTCGTTGGGCGTAGTCAGCTTTATGTTTCCGTACGATCCCTCGACAAGCCGAGGGGAGTATCCGGCGCTCTCATACACTTCGGCGTCGTCCGTGAATGTGCCTTTTGCGCGGCTGTACGCGTCGGTAATCTCGCTGTAGCGGAAGGTTTGCGGCGTCTGCGTGTTATATAATTGTTCGCGAGGTAGGCTGCTTACTGCGCCGTTTTCCACGCGTTTTACCGTATCGGTGGCGGGCATTGCCGCAATCCCGCTGCCGTGTTCTATAGCGCTGTCTATGGTGCGCTCTATTATCTCTTTTGTTACGTACGGGCGCGCGCCGTCGTGGATGAGCACTATATCGCAGGGGTGCGCCTTTAGCCCCTCGTACACGCTTTTAAAGCGCGTATCGCCGCCTGTGACGACGGAAACATTCTCATACTCCGAGGTGATGCCTAGTACGGCAGGCAAGTCCTCTTGTGAGGTGACTACCGTAATATGGTTTACGCGCGTTTCGTTAAATGTGTCGAGGGAACGCTCCAACACTGTTTTTTGTCCTATGTGGTGCAGAACTTTGTTGTACGATAGGCCGCTGCGTTCGCCTTTGCCGGCGCACACTATTACGGCGGCGATTTTGCAAGGCGTGTCAGTGCAGTATTTCATACAAGCTGCTTGCATCCTCCTTGCCTGCCTTGTCGTTAAGGGACTTGACCGTAAATTTAATCGGCTGCGTTCCAAGCTTAACCTCCACTACGTCGCCGATTTTAAGCGTGTATGCGGGCTTGACGGAACGTCCGTTTACATAGACCTTGCCCGCGTCGCAGGCTTCGGCGGCAACGGTGCGCCGCTTGATTATTCTGGATACCTTTAGAAACTTGTCAATGCGCATACTTATATAGTATAGCACTACACCGGAAAAATGGCAAGCATTTATCAAACGCATAACGATTTGTAGTGTTTGACGTAATTTTGTCGCTATGTAGAATAATAAAAATATTTTCTAAAATTTTTTAAAAAATGCCCAAAAATTGCTTGACATAACTTTTAGCATGTGATATTATGTTTAAGCTGTCTGACAAAAGGCAGCAAGAACATTAACAAGTGAATAGATTTAGCGAATTAGACTTTTAAAAAAATATACAAAGTCAATTAATTTATGTCAGTATGTTTTTGAGAAAGAATCGGCACTTTATTTATGATAGCTATGGAGCGAAAGCTCTTGGTTATACAATTTATTTAGAGTTTGATTCTGGCTCAGGACGAACGCTGGCGGCGTGCTTAACACATGCAAGTCGAGCGGAGTATGAGGGCTTGCTCTCATACTTAGCGGCGGACGGGTGAGTAACGCGTGAGCAACCTGCCTTTATCTACGGGATAACACTTAGAAATAGGTGCTAATACCGTATAAGACCACGACGAGGCATCTCGACGGGGTAAAAGATTTATCGGATAAAGATGGGCTCGCGTCCCATTAGCTTGTTGGTGAGGTAACGGCCCACCAAGGCTTTGATGGGTAGCCGACCTGAGAGGGTGATCGGCCACATTGGAACTGAGAAACGGTCCA
>JAFLVH010000034.1 GCA_022508365.1 Clostridiales bacterium
CCTTGCGCTCAAGCTGGATCCGACCTTGCTTGACGACGGCTACACCAACGAGGATATACGCAACACCATTCAGGGCTTGTACGAGCTTGACTCAACGGAAAACGAAAGGAATTACCGTGTGGCGGATATCATACGCAACGCGCCGCAGCCGGACAGCAAGGGCAGCAGAAGGTGGAGAAACGACGAGGTCAAAGACCTGTACGGCAACACGCACCTTGACGTTGACTTCAACGGCTTTATCAAGCAGGGCGTGGAGCGCATGGCAAACGACGGCGAGATCAATGTAGAGCAGACGATTATCTTGGCAAAGGGCGACTACAGAGATAATACCGATGCTGTTCGCGATTGGCTCAACGACAAGCTCGGTTTAAACGATACGGCTGAGAGTATAGACGAAAACAGCGACTATCTTGCCATTACCTTCTCCATGAGTATGGCAAACTACGTCGGTGGCGAATCGGATAACAGGATGTTCCCTTCGACGATTTACTCGACCGTAGTGTACAAGTACGCGTACGATACAAGCGCGGAAGGCTACAGGTTCTCGGTTGTGGGCGGAATAGGCGCCGTAGCTCCTACGATCGTGTTCAACAACATGGACGCAACGTCGTATGCGATTATGGTAAGGCTTATGGGCGCCAATCCCGACGACACCGGCGCAAATGACGACGACAAGGTAAACATCAAGTCAATCGCCAAAAAAGGCGCCGAAGTGCTTAACGGCATGGTGTATTACGAGGCCGAGGTCCCCGGCGCAGGCACTGTCAAGATGTCAACCGAGATTACATTCGGCAAGACCGAGGGTAGCGAAGAGGGATTTGGCAAGATCACCATATCTAAGCCCACGTACAACGGATAGGCGGGATAATTAATAATTAAGAATGGTCGGTTAGTTAAGCCGACCATTTTTGATTAGATTCTTCGGAGGGCAAAAAACGCTCTTAATGACAAAAAGAGGGTGAGATTCTTCGCTGCGCTCTGAATGACAAAACAATGTTGACAGCTTAAGTCGGTTTTGTCCTGCGCAGCAACCGCAGGTTATTCCGAACGAATGTGAGGAATCTCAACCTTATTATATTTCCTCATTCTTAATTCCGCGTATTCTTTTTCTTGTCTGAAATAGACAGAGTAAGTTATAGTCTTGTCAAATATGTCAAAGTATAGGGCGGAAAATTGTACAAATTGCATAAAAAATGACAAAGTTTTTTTACAAACCCTATTGACAAAGATAATAGATAATGATAAAATTAATATAGCAATAAAAAATTCATTTGGAGGAAATTTATGAAGAAATTGCTGGCAACACTTTTAGCGTCTACTATGGCGCTTACGGCTATCGGCGGTCTTGTCGCATGCGGCGACGGTGGCGAAGGTAGCGGCGCAGAGGCGGGTCTTAAGCCTGCCGATTTCAGCAAGGTAACGCACCTTGACGATCCCTTGCTTGACAAGGAAGACGAAACCAATGCCAAGGTCGCGGCTTGCACCATCAGCGTATGGGCGCCTGCGGAAATCATCCCCACTTTCGAGGCTATGATGGAAACATTTAAGAGCGCGGACTACCACGAGGGCAAATATGCCGACGTTACCGTCAACTTCGAGGCGAAGGAAGAGGGTAAAGTTCAGGACGCTCTCGGAACGGACGCTTCGGTTGCGGCTTCTGCCGATTTATTCTTCTTCCCGAGCGACCACACCGGCAACATGATCCGCAACAACTGGTTGTTGCCCCTTCGCGGCGCAACGGGCAGCTACTACAGCGCAGCCGTTATGCAGCGTGATGACAAAGGTTGCACAGACGTAGTTAACCAAAACGGTTATGCTTACGCCTTCCCTGCAACCAACGACAACGGCTACTATCTTGTTTACAACAAGAGCGATCTTACCGAGGACGAGGCGGACAACCTTGATACAATTCTTGCCAAGGCGGAGGAAAAAGAAAAGAAGTTTGTGTGGGATTACGGCTCCGGCTACTACCTGCCCACATTCTTCTTCGGCACCGGCGTAGAGCTTGATATGCGCGGTCCCAAGTCCAAGTTCGACAGCTTTAACAGCCCCGAAGCCGAGCTCGGCGCCAAGGCAATGATTAAATATATCAACAATTCCAACATAATCAAGAGCACCGGCAACGGCAGCTCGGTTAAGGGTATTATGGACGGCGAAGTAATCGCCGGCTTCTGCGGCACCTGGGAAGCTCCCACCGAGGAACAGCGTAATGCGGGCGTAGGACTCAAAAAGCTGCCTATGTTCACAGTTAACGCCGATAACAGCGGCACCAAGTATCAGATGGGCGGCTTCTACGGCGGCAAATACTGCGGCATCAACTCCAACACCAAGAATGCTGCTGTAGCTATGGCTGTTGCCAACTACCTGACCAACAGCGCAGCGCAGCTTAAGAGATTCGAGGTTCAGCAGACCGGTCCGTCCAACAAGACCATTGCGGCGCGCGAAGACGTACAGAACAACCCTTCGCTTAAGGCATATTTGGCACAGGCTACAGCCGGCGGTGTTGCACAGGGCGATATCATGGGCTCTTACTGGAGCGGCATCCAGACCTACGCCGACGATATTTCAAACGGCAAAGTCACGTTGACCAACCTCGGTCTTGCCAATTTGGTTAAGGCTATGGCAGGCATGTTGGAAGCGGAATAATCAGACCGGCATAAAACGTACAAAAAAACGATTGCAGTACAGCGCCGGAATCGATACGCTCGGCTCCGGCGCTTATGCTGTAAAAATAGGAGTGATATATGGAAAATTCCACGCAAACCACCCCTACCTGGAAGCTGTATAACAGGCCGTGGTACGCAAAGCTCGGCATGGGTTTCGTAAATTACTTTAAAAACGTCGGTCTTATGATCTGGGGTGTTTTAAAGGCGATACCCGTTAAGCTGTGGGCTTTGTTGCTTGCCATAGGTCACGGTTTTCAAGGATTGTGGTATAGGTTTAAAAAAGGGGATTGGCGCACAAGAATGTCGTACCTCATCATGGGGTTCGGCGATTTTTCGCGCAGTCCCAGGCATTTTGTTATAGGTTTCTTCTATCTTGCCGTAGAGGCATTGTTTGTTCTGTTCCTAATATTTGGGGGCGGTCCGTTTCTACTTAAGTTCGGAACGCTCGGAACGGAAGTGGAGCACTTCGGCTTTAACGCGGCGGGCGAGTACGTAAAGATAGATGGCGACAATTCGCTTAAGATACTCATCTTCAGCATTGCCACCATTATGTTGGCTATATTCTTTATCGTAATGTACATCAGCAACACCAAGTCTGCGTTTAAGGCGCAGCAGACGGTGGAGAGCGGAAAGGAGCTTAGCACGTTTAAGCAGCAGCTCAACTACGCGCTTAACGACGGCTATCACGTTACGATATTGGCATTGCCCATATTCGGCGTTTTGCTCATGACCGTTTTGCCGCTTATCTGCAACATCTTGGTCGCTTTTACCAACTACAACTATCTGCACTTGCCTCCGGCTAAGTTGTTTACCTGGACTGGATTCAGCGCGTTTAAGACTACATTCGGTCAGTCGTACGGCACTCTTTTGTGGCGCACGCTGGGCTGGACGCTTGTTTGGGCATTCTTTGCGACGTTTACCAACTTCTTCTTTGGTATGTTCCTCGCGATGATGATAAACAAAAAGTCCATCAAGCTTAAGATCTTTTGGCGTACCTGCTTTGTCATAGTAATAGCCGTGCCCGACTTTGTCACGCTTATGATGATGAGCCAATTCTTCTCGTTTGCAAAAAACACGAGTACGTATACAGGCGCATTCAACCATATTATACACGAATGGTTTAATATTGGCACAGAAAATGACGGCGGCATCAACTGGCTGGGCGGTGAACCTTGGCTTGCGCGCACTATGGTTATTATAATCAACCTGTGGCGCGGCATGCCGTTTACCATGCTTGCAACCATGGGTATACTTATGAACATTCCGGCAGAGCTTTACGAGTCCAGCCGTATAGACGGCGCGGGCCCTGTACGCAGGTTTATTTCCATAACCTTCCCGTACATAATGTTTGTCATGGGCCCTCAGCTCATCACTACGTTCACCGGAAACATCAACAACTTTAACGTAATATTCTTCTTGACGGGCGGCGGTCCTACAACCAATATTAACGGTGTAAGCTACGGCGCAACCAACCTGTTGATTACCTGGCTGTTCAGCTTGACTATGCAAGACAGAACGTCATCCAGGTACAATATAGGTTCCGTCATAGGTATATTTACGTTCCTCATCACGGCGTTCCTTGCGCTTATTGTGTTCAACAGCTCCAAATCCAACACACAGGAGGATACCTTCCAATGATAGGATTAAGATCAAAGCGTATCGCTTCGGACGTCACTATATACATCATACTTTCCGTTATGGTGGCAATTTGGTTGTTCCCGCTTGTGTGGCTTGTCTTGCGTGCGTTCGGCACGGAGGTCAGCAATACGTCCGCGCTTGTCTTCCCCAAGGGCTACACTTTGGAGAACTTTAAGCAGTTGTTCCCGGGCGGAGCGAGCGACTATGCGCAGTTCCCGTACATGACCTGGATACTCAACACGTTGCTCATTGCCTTGGGATCATGCACTATTTCAACGCTGTTTGTGCTTATGGTGTCTTATGCGCTGTCGCGTATGAGATTCAAAATGCGCAAAAAGCTTATGAACATAGCGCTTATCCTCGGCTTGTTCCCCGGCTTCTTGTCCATGATTACATTGTACTTCATGTTCAACCTGTTCGACTTTACTCCCAACAACAGACTCGGTCTTATGTTTGCCTATTCTTTGGGCGCCGGCACGGGCTACTATATTGTCAAAGGCTTCTTCGATACCGTACCGCTTGCCATTGACGAGGCGGCGCGCATAGACGGAGCTACCAAAAACCGCATATTCTGGACGATGATTATTCCGCTCAGTAAGCCTATTATCATCTACACCATACTTACCAACTTTATAGGTCCCTGGTGCGATTATATTATGGCAAGCGTGTTTATGACCAAGACAAAGTACTATACCGTTGCGGTCGGCATCAGACAGTTTATCGACGGGCTCACTTTGCCCGGCACTCACTTTGCGCGTTTCTGCGCGGGCGGCGTGCTCATATCCGTACCCATTGTTATACTCTTCCTCATTATGCAAAAGTTCTATGTGGAAGGTATTACGGGCGGCGCGGCAAAAGGCTAAATACTTCATTTACGCAAAGCAGCATGCGCGCAAAGGCGTATGCTGCTTATGCGTGTGAAATCTCTTCTGTCTTCCCTGTATGGGCGGGCGCACGAAGGGCGAAAGGGAGTGAATAAAGAGAGCTTTTACTAAAAAATTATTACAAATCGGATTTATTTTATGCAATTTAAAAAAATTATTTCTACTTTAACCGCCGTTGTGCTTGGATGCTCAACGGGGGCTATGGCTATCGCGTGCGTTGATAAAGACCACGAAGACACGTCCAACGTCGTCGGTGATATTGACAGCGCGTACAACATTCCGCAGGATTACTGCCGCACATACTACGAGGTGTTTGTGCGCTCCTTTGCCGACGGCGACGGCGACGGGATAGGTGATTTCCGCGGACTCATTGACAACCTCGATTATCTAAACGACGGGGACGATTCCACAGATACCGACCTTGGAATTAACGGTATTTGGATGATGCCCATCAATCAATCGCCGTCTTACCACAAATACGACGTGGAGGATTACTACGACGTAGATGACGAGTACGGCACGCTCGACGACTTTAAAGAGCTTGTTCGGGAGTGCAACAAGCGTGATATATGGCTGCAAATGGATTTGGTGCTTAACCACACGTCGTCGCTTCACCCTTGGTTTTTGGACGCGCTGGAATCCGCGCGCAGGGGCAACGACCCGGAGACCGATCCCGATTTGTCCAAGTACTGCTTTGTTCGCGGGGAAAAGGCGCCTTATGACGGCGGAACCTGGCAACAGGTGTCGGGTACGAATTACTTCTACCTTTGCAACTTTTCCACCAACATGCCCGATCTTAATCTTAAAAGCGAAGCAGTTCGCGACGAGATAAAAAATATCGTTAAGTACTGGCTGGAGCTCGGCGTAAAATCGTTCCGTTTGGACGCGGTGCCTTGGGCGTGCGCCAACAGCACTGCGTACAATGACGACAACGAGGAGTTTTGGACCTGGTTCAACGATTACTGCGACGAGGTGGGAGCCGATGTCGCGGCAGATAAGGGCTGGGCAAACGACGATATCGAGCGGTATTGCTACAATGTGGGCGAGGTGTGGACAGGCTCGTCTACCGTTGTGAGCTTTTACAATACCGGCATGAGCAACTTCAACTACGGCTTTGGCGCTTCCGCTACAACAGGGTTTATGGGCGCGGTACGCGGCGCTGTCTCCGCCGAAGGCGTCATGTACAACTTGCAAAGCATACAAACGCAAATCTTGAATATCAGCGATTATGCGCTGCTTTCAAACTTTCTGTCCAACCACGACAACAACCGTTCGGCAGGAACATTGAATGACGAGGTCAATATAAAAAAGGCCGCGGGGCTGTATCTGCTTGCGCCCGGCAATCCGTACATTTATTACGGCGAGGAAATAGGCGCTTTGGGATCGGGACGCGACGAAAATAAACGGCTCGCTTTTTCCTGGGGGGATTGGCGGACTGTTTCCAGTCCCGGTGGCGCAGACTTCCGCGGCGAGCAAACCTACGGCACGGTAAAAAGCCAGACAAAGGACAAAGATTCCATCCTTTCGTATTACCGCAATGCAATCAAACTGCGCAACCGCTTTCCGGAGATAGGGCGCGGCGTAATCACTTCTTATGCGGTGGATAAAGACGGTCAGCTCACAGTAAGCAAGGACCTTCGTGCCGCAACCGGTGTTACCGGGATTGACGGGCTTGCCGATGTTAATTCGCTTAACAAGAGCATTGCCGCATACAAGCTGACTTACGGCGACAGCGACATTGTAATAGTGCACAACCTCGGCGGCGGCAAGGCAACTGTCAAGGCCGATATCCTTGCCGGATACAAGATGGTAGGGGAGCTCCATGCAAGCGGCGGAGTTGTAAGATTCAGCACAAGCAATGTTTTGACGCTGTCCGCAGGTACGGTAGCTGTGCTTAAAAAATAGGCTTATATTGTAATTATGCCGATACCTAATTAAATTTTCGAGGCTCGGCTCATCATAATTATAGGAGGAATTATGAAAAAACTTATCAAAGCAGGGGAAAAGCTTAAACAGCTTTTTATGCTGGTTCTCGCTGCCGCTGTCGCCATTTTGGCGATGCCGATAGGACTTATCGGATCGTCGCACGGCGCTTTTGCGGAGGCGGTCACCGGTGAACACAACGGCAGTACGCCGGGCGTTATGCCCAGCGCTACCGGAGACTCGTATACGCTTACGGTCAATTATTACCGTCAAGCCGCCGATTACGAAGGCTGGAACCTTTGGGCATGGTCAAACGGCGTCGGCGGAAAACGCTATGACTTTTCAAGCGTTGTAATCAACTCTAAGCCCTGGTTAACCCTTACACTCACCTTAGACAACGTAGACGTAGTGGAGGAAAAGGTTATCGGCATTATCTGCCGCCTATCCACACCTTCCAATGAATGGGAGAAAAAAGCTGTCGAAAACGACATCTGGGTTCCGCTGTCGTACTTTGACGAAGAGAATAAGGCAGAGGTGTTTTTGGCGGATAACTTAGAGGAGCTTTACACAAATCCGGAGGACGCAATGGCACACAAGACTATACGTAAAATCACCGGTGCGACATTCAGAAGTTTCACCACGTTAAGAGCTATGTTCAACTCGGCCGTCACGGACAAGTCCGTGTTTGTCGTTAAAAACAGCGCTGACGAAGTACTTATAACGCTGGTACCTACTGTCGGCGACGAAAAGCTTAACACCAAAAAGAACTTTAAGCCCGGCAGCACGTATATAGACTTCGATCTCGGCAAAGAGTTTGTAATGGACTTCGGCGACACCTACACCGTTTACGACGAGCCGACAGACGAGTTCGATCCCGAATATAACTATCCGTCCAAGGCTGCTATCGCTTATTCTTTGTTTGATACCGACGAGTTTAACGAGCGTTTCGAATACACCGGCACGCTCGGCGCGGAATATTCCGCTGCGCAAACCAAGTTTACCGTGTGGTCTCCCGTTGCCGCATCTATAAGCGTAGTTTTGTACGCCGCAGGCGAGGGCGGTGAGCCCACGGGCGAGCACCCCATGACCAAGGGCGAAAAGGGCGAGTGGACCGCCACCGTCACCGGCGACCTTGACAAGACGTACTACACCTATAAGGTTACGGACAATAAAGGCAACG
This sequence comes from Clostridiales bacterium, assembly GCA_022508365.1. Classification (GTDB taxonomy): domain Bacteria; phylum Bacillota; class Clostridia; order Christensenellales; family Pumilibacteraceae; genus Anaerocaecibacter. The sequence continues at coordinate 8,292 of JAFLVH010000034.1, forward strand.
TTAAAGAAGTTGTCGATCCCTATGCCAAGAGCGCGGGTCGCAACGGTAAGCGCGGCATGGTTTTGAACCTTAACTCCACCAATCCCACCGGCTGGGCAAATCATCATAAGCCCGACGCACGCGGATCGTATTCCAATGCCATCATTTACGAGGCTCACATCCGCGACCTTACCATGGACGAAAATTCCAATGTTTCCGCCGAGCACAAGGGCAAGTTCTTGGGTCTTACCGAAAAGGCTTCCGCCGCAAACGGCAACAAAATGACCCCGCTTGACTACATCAAGGATTTGGGCATAACGGAAATTCATATCCTGCCCATGTTTGATATCAACTCCGTTGACGAGTATGACGGCAATGCGGAATACGACGCAAACGGTCAGTTCAACTGGGGCTACGATCCGCTTAACTACAATGTTCCCGAGGGTTCTTATTCCACCGATCCCACAAAGGGCGAGGTGCGCGTAAACGAGCTTAAGCAAATGATTATGGCGCTCCACGCGGCGGATATCCGCGTCATTATGGACGTTGTTTACAATCACGTTGCCGACGTCGAGGGCTCCAACTTCCAGGCGCTTGTGCCCGGATACTACTTCCGTACAAACAGCGACGGTTCTTGGAAAAAGGCGTCCGGTTGCGGCAACGACACCGCGTCCGAGCGCGCTATGTACCGCAAGTTTATGATCGATTCCGTCAACCACTGGGCAAGGGAATATCAGATTGACGGCTTCCGCTTTGACCTTATGGGTCTGCATGATCACGTAACCATGAATGCAATTTACGATTCGCTTGCCGAATATAATCCCGATATCATGATTTACGGCGAGGGCTGGGAAATGGGCAGCCTTGTGGAAACGCCTACGGTTAAGGCCGCCAACATGTACAACGCTTCGCGTATGCCTAACATTGCCTTCTTTGACGACGCTACGCGCGACACCATTAAGGGCGGCGGCTTCGGTCAATCCATAACCGCCAAGGGCTTTATCTCCGGCAGCAATGTGGACGCGGCTATCTATATGGGCGCTGCGGGCGGCACGGCTATTCCGGCAGGCAGCTTCGGCTACGCAGGCAAACGCTCCTTTGCAGCCAATCCTACGCAGAACGTAAACTATGTTTCCTGCCACGACAACTCCACGCTTTGGGATAAGATTAACGCCAGTACGCCCGGCGTCAGCAACGACGTACGCAAGGCTATGAACAGACTTGCGGCGGCTGCCGTGCTTACCAGCCAGGGTCCTGCGTTCTTCCTTGCGGGCGAGGAGATGCTGCGCAGCAAGCCTACGACCAAGGATAACACCTTTGACAACCGTCCGGAAAAATGGGCGGATTCCGACCAGTACTTTGCGGACAACTCCTATAAATCTCCCGACTCGGTCAACGCAATGAAGTGGGAGCTTGCCGAGACCAACGCCGACATGGTAAACTTCTATAAGCAGCTTATTGCGCTTAAAAAGAATTCGCCCATGTTCCGCATCGCCACCAAGGCGCAGCTCGGCGATTGCCTCGTAGTGGCTGACGCAAACATGACCGACGGTTTGACGGCGTATGCTGTTAAGGATCCCAAGTCCGACGAGTATGCGGTTGTGTTGTTCAACTCGACCGCCAAGGAAACAACGATGAAGGTTCCCAACGGCGAGTACAAGGTTTACGTCAACGGCGCAGAGGCCAACGGCACGACTCCGCTTTCCACGTTTACCGGCAGCAAGTTTAAAGTCGGCGCTTACTCTGCGGTTGTTATGAAGGCAGAGCTCAACGAGGATAAGATCACCGCATGGGAAGAAGCCGTAAAATCCGGCGATACCGACAGCGACACGCCTGACGGTGACGACAATCTCGGTTTGGCGCTCGGTCTTGGCATCGGCATTCCTGCGGCTGTGCTTGTAGCAGGCGGCGCGGTGTTCGGCGTTATGTACGGCAAAAAGAAGAAGGGCAAGGGCGGCAATGCGGAAACCGACTCCGCTCCCGAACCCGAAGTTCCCGACGACCCCGAGTCTAAAGACAGTGTTAAAGGCGACGAAACAACAGACAACGAGTAAAATGTAGGTCAGTATAAAAGAGCGGCATTACGTGCCGCTCTTTTTAGTTAATAATTAAGAATTAAAAATTATCGTTGGTTTGGCTTGACTTTTCTGATAATGTATATAATGCAACCCTTTAAAAATTTTTTAAAAATATCATATTATTTTGTTTGACATCTTTGACATCTTGTGATACAATAGGAAAATGCCTAAGTGTGCCATTAGGTAGTTAGGCTAATAAACAAATAAAGAGAGCGGCGATTGGCAATCTTAGTTCCTTTACTCAAATGACTTTTTGGCGGTGCAGAACGTGTCTGCTCCGCTTTTGCGCGCGAAAATACTTGATTTTTTAAACGCGCCCATGGATATTTAAATAACCTTTTTAGGAGTTTGTATGGCTGAAAGAAAGATTACAAAGGTTAAATACGGCAATACCGAGCGAATGAGCTTCGCGCAGATCCACGAAGTTATCGATATGCCGGATTTAGTCGAGGTGCAAAAGAAGTCCTACTACGATTTTGTCGACAACGGCATTCGCGAGGTTTTGCGCGACGTTTCGCCAATTACCGATTATTCCGGCAGGGTCGCTCTGTACTTTGAGGATTACTCGCTCGGATACAAGGACGGCAGCAACCAAAAGCGCAACTATACCGAAAAGGAGTGCAAGGACCGCGACGCCACGTTTGCCGTTCCGCTGTACGTAAAGGTGCGGCTTGAAAACATGGAAACAGGCGAGAGCACACGCTCCGAGGTGTACATGGGCGATATGCCGCGCATGACTCCCACCGGTTCGTTTATCATCAACGGCGCGGAGCGCGTTGTAATAAGCCAGCTTGTCCGTTCGCCCGGCGCGTACTTCGGAATGGAAAAGGACATCAAGACCGGCCAGGCGCATTACAGCGCTACCAACATTCCGTCGCGCGGCGAGTGGCTTGAGTTTGAGGAAGATCCGTCAGGCGTGCTGTGGGTGCGTGTTGCCAGGCAAAAGAAGGTGCTTGCCACCGTTCTGCTCAGCTGTCTTTCCGCTGTCACCGAAAGCGGCTTCGGCACCGAGGAAGCGCTCAAAAAGATATTCAATAACGACCCGATTATAGAGGTCACTTGCGCGCGTTACGGCGACAAGGACGACAAGCACGAGCTGACCGAGGAGCGCGCGCTTTTGGAGCTTAACCACAAGCTAAGAAGCGGCGAGACGCCTACCATCGACTCCATCAAAGCGTATATTGCCGGCATGTTCTTCGACCGCCGCAAATACGACCTGTCGCGCGTCGGCAGATACAAGTACAACAAAAAGATGGCGCTTCGTTACCGTGCCGCAGGCAGGCGCGTCGCGCGTGATATTATTGACGAGGACGGCGTAGTTTACGCTCGTGCCGAAAATAAGCAGACGCACACTTCGGCTGACGTGCTCACGGAGGAGCTTTGCGTAAAGATTCAGAACGCCGGTATCAACGAGATTTGGGTGATAGCGGACGACGGCAAGGAGTTTAACATACTCGGCAACAACCACGTAGACCTTGCCGGCTATATCGACGTAGATCCGCTGACCATAGGCATCAACGAAATGGTTTACTATCCCGCGCTCAAGCTGCTTATGGCGGAGGCGGACGGCAACCGCGAAAAGCTTGCCGAGCTCTGCTCCAAGCATGTGGACGAGCTTATAGTCAAGCATCTTGTGGTGGAGGACATAATCGCCACAGTCAATTACATCATGGGCTTGCACCGCGGATTCGGCTCTACCGACAACATCGACCACCTCGGCAACCGCCGCGTGCGCAGCGTAGGCGAGCTGCTGCAAAACCAGTTCCGCATAGGCATGACCCGCTTGGAGCGAGTTGTGCGCGAGCGCATGCAGATTCAGACCGAGTCCGAGCTTTCCGCACAGACGCTTATAAACGTAAGACCGGTCAGCAGCGCTATAAAGGAATTCTTCGGTTCGTCCCAGCTTTCGCAGTTCATGGACGAGACAAACCCCATAGCCGAGCTTACGCACCGCCGCAAGCTTTCCGCATTGGGTCCGGGCGGTCTTAACCGCGAGCACGTTGCATTCGAGGTGCGTGACGTTCACTACACGCACTACTCGCGCATGTGTCCCATAGAGACGCCCGAAGGTCAGAACATAGGTCTTATTTCCTCGCTGTCATCTTATGCGCGTATCAATCAGTACGGCTACATCGAGGCACCGTACCGCAGGGTTGACAAGGTAAACCATCGCGTGACCGACGTTGTGGATTACCTCGCAGCCGACGAAGAGGACCGCTACATGATAGCTCAAGCGAGCGAGCCGCTCGACGAGAACAATTGGTTTGTTAAAGAGCGTGTCATGATGCGTTACCGCGACCAGATAGGCGAGGTATCGCGCGACCGTATAGATTATATAGACGTTTCGCCGCGCCAGATGGTTTCGGTTGCGACGGCGCTCATTCCTTTCCTGGAAAACGACGACTCGCACCGCGCACTGATGGCGTCCAACATGCAGCGTCAGGCGGTGCCTTTGCTTCGCACCGAGGCGCCCATTGTCGGCACGGGCATAGAACACAAGATAGCGTATGACTCCGGCGTAATGGTTATAGCGCGCAAAAACGGCGTTGTGGACTACGTAGACGCCGAGCGCATTATTGTGGTGGAGGACGACGGCAACCGTCAAATGTACATTCTTAAAAAGTTTGTCGGCTCCAACCAGGGCACATGCATCAATCAGCGCGCTATCGTTGCCAAGGGCGAGCATGTAAAGGCCGGACAAGTCATTGCGGACGGACATTCCACGTCGCAGGCGGAGCTTGCACTCGGCAAGAACGTGCTAGTCGGCTTTATGGGCTGGGAAGGCTACAACTACGAGGACGCTATCCTCATAAGCGAGCGCCTTGCCAAAGACGACGTATTCACTTCTATTCATATTAACAAGCACGAGACCGAAGCGCGCGACACCAAGCTCGGCGCGGAGGAAATAACAAGGGATATACCCAATGTCAGCCCCGAGCTGCTTAAAAACCTCGACGAGGACGGCATTATCCGCGTAGGTGCGGAGGTCGATTCGGGCGACATACTTGTAGGTAAGGTAACACCCAAGGGCGAGACCGATCTTACCCCCGAGGAACGCCTTCTTCGCGCCATATTCGGCGACAAGGCGAGGGAGGTGCGCGACACTTCGCTCAAGGTTCCGCACGGCGAGGGCGGCATTGTTGTGGACGTAAAGGTGTTCACGCGCGCCAACCGCGACGAGATGAAGCCCGGCGTCAACAAGCTTGTCAGGGTTTACATTGCACAAAAGCGCAAAATATCCGTAGGCGACAAGATGGCAGGCCGTCACGGCAACAAGGGCGTTATCTCCAGAGTTTTGCCCGAGGCGGACATGCCCTTTATGGACGACGGTACGCCGTTGCAGATTGTACTCAATCCGCTTGGCGTTCCCAGCCGTATGAACATAGGCCAGGTGCTGGAGGTCCACTTAGGACTTGTGGCAAAGGCGCTCGGCTGGAAGGTATCCACGCCGGTGTTTGACGGCGCGATAGAGTCCGACATTCACAAACTGCTTTCCGACAACGGCTATGTTTCGCCGGACGGCGAGGTTGACGGAAAGATTCAGATGTACGACGGCAGGACGGGCGAACCGTTTGAAAATCGCGCCACCGTCGGATACATGTACATGCTGAAGCTTATCCACCTTGTAGACGACAAGATGCACGCGCGCAGTACAGGTCCGTACTCGCTGGTTACGCAGCAACCGCTCGGCGGCAAAGCGCAAAACGGCGGTCAGCGTTTCGGCGAGATGGAGGTGTGGGCGTTGTATGCGTACGGCGCAGCCAACGTGCTGCAGGAGATCATGACCGTCAAGTCGGACGACATTGCGGGTAGGTCCAAAACGTACGACAGCATTATCCGCGGCATGGACGTATCCGAGCCGGGCATCCCCGAATCGTTCAAGGTGCTTATAAAGGAATTGCAGGCATTGGCGCTTGACGTAAAGGTACTCAACGAAAACAAAGAGGACATCGGCATAAAAGAGCTTATGGACGACGATCCCGTATTGTACGACGCCGAGCCGAGTCCCAAGCATTACGACAGCACTATGTTCAAGGACGACGACGATATCGACATACACGGCGATCTTTTGGGCGGGCTGGACGATTACGGCGATGACGAAGACGACGGGCTTCCCACCGGCAGTCTGTTTGAAGAAGAGGTTGAAGTGAAGGATCCGTTTGCGGACGCAAGCTTTGACGATGACGACAAGGATGATTAAAGGAGCGGCGATATGTTTGAACTTAACAATTTCGATTCAATGCAAATTCAGCTGGCCAGTCCCGATCAAATTCGGAAGTGGTCGTTCGGCGAGGTAACCAAGCCGGAAACGATAAACTATCGCACCCAAAAGCCCGAAAGGGACGGTCTGTTCTCCGAAAAGATTTTCGGACCGACCAAGGACTGGGAGTGCGGCTGCGGCAAGTACAAGCGCATTCGCTACAAGGGCGTAACCTGCGACAAGTGCGGCGTAGAGGTGACTACAAGCAAGGTCAGGCGCGAGCGCATGGGTCATATAGAGCTTGCCGCGCCGGTAACGCATATCTGGTATTTCCGCGGTGTGCCCAGCCGTATAGGGCTTATACTCGGCCTGCAGCTAAAGCAGCTAGAGCAGGTTGTGTACTTTGTCAACTATATAGTGCTAGATCCGGGCATTACCGATTTGCAGTACAAGGAGATAATCTCGGACGACAAGCTGCGCCAATACCAGGAGCAGTACGGTCCTAAGGCGTTTAAGGTAGGCATGGGCGCGGAAGCTATCCGTCAGCTTCTTAAGGACATAAACGTCAAGGAAGAATACGAAAAAACGCGCGAACTGGTGGAGAAGTCCTCCGGTCAGAAAAAGCTGCGCGAAATCAAGCGCTTGGACATACTGGACGCGTTTTTGAGATCGGGCGCAGATCCCAGCTGGATGGTTTTGGACGTGCTGCCCGTGCTTCCGCCCGAGCTTAGGCCCATGGTGCCGTTGGACGGCGGCAGGTTTGCAACAAGCGACCTCAACGATCTTTACCGCAAGGTAATCAACCGCAACAACCGCTTGAAAAAGCTTATACAAATGGGCGCGCCCGAAATAATCATTCGCAACGAAAAGCGCATGCTGCAGGAGGCCGTTGACTCGCTTATAGACAACGGCAGGCGCGGAAAAGCGTTTAACGGCCCGTCTAATCGCGAGCTTAAGAGCTTGTCCGGCTTGCTCCGCGGTAAGCAGGGTAGGTTCCGTCAGAATCTACTCGGCAAGCGTGTTGACTATTCCGGCCGTTCGGTTATAGTCGTAGGTCCCGAGCTCAAGTTCTATCAGTGCGGCGTGCCTAAGGAAATGGCGCTGGAATTGTTTAAGCCGTTTGTAATAAAGGAGCTTGTTGCGCAGGGCAAGACGCACAACGCAAAGACCGCAAAAAGAATAGCCGAGCGTGCCGACGCTGACGTGTGGAACGTGCTGGAAAAGGTAATTAAGGACCATCCCGTACTGCTCAACCGCGCGCCCACGCTGCACAGACTGGGTATACAGGCGTTTGAGCCGGTGCTTGTTGACGGCAGAGCTATAAAGCTCCATCCGCTTGCCTGCGGCGCGTTTAACGCGGACTTCGACGGCGACCAGATGGCTATTCACGTTCCGCTTTCTGTAGAGGCGCAGGTAGAAGCACGAGTATTGATGCTTGCGCCCAACAATATATTGAAGCTTTCGTCCGGCTCGCCCGTATGTACACCGTCGCAGGACATGGTTATGGGTAGCTACTATCTTACCATGGATAAGCCCGGGTCAAAGGGCGAGGGCATGGTATTTGCCGACCCCGACGAAGCCAAGATGGCGTACTTCAATCACAGAATAGAATTGCAGTCCAAGATAAAGGTGCGCGTCACGCGCTCCGTCGAGGATATCAAAAACAGCGGAGTTGCTATTCCCAAAAACGCGGTGTCTACGGACGGCAAGACGTACCGTCACGTCGTAACGACAACCGTGGGCAGAATAATATTCAACGAACCCATTCCGCAGGACCTCGGCTTTGTCGTGCGCGACACATTTGAAAAGATGTTCGAGCCGGAAATCAACTTTACCGTTGACAAAAAGATAATCGAGAGCATAATCAACATCACCTTCAAAAAGAAGGGCGCGTCCGTAACAGTCGTTGTTCTGGACGCCATAAAGGATTTGGGCTTTAAGTATGCAACTATCGGATCGATAACAACGTCGGTTTTCGATATGCACATACCGCAGGAAAAGTTCCAGATTTTGAAGGACGCGGAAGAAGAGGTCGTCAAAATCGACAAGCTTTACGACCGCGGCTTTGTAACTGAGGACGAAAGATACGACGCCGTTGTCAAGATCTGGAGCAACGCAAATAAGCAGGTCACTGCGGCGCTGCAACGCACTCTGGACGCGTACAACCCCATCAACTTGATGGCTACGTCCGGCGCGCGCGGTAGCATGACGCAGATAGCGCAGCTTTCCGGCATGCGCGGACTTATGACCAACCCCCAAGGCAAAACGCTTGACGTTCCCGTAAGAAGCTCGTTCCGCGAGGGCATGACCGTTTTGGAATACTTTATCTCCACGCACGGCGGCCGCAAGGGCTTGGCAGATACCGCGTTAAAGACTGCGGAATCAGGTTATCTTACGCGTAGGCTTGTCGACGTTGCTCAGGACGTTATCGTGCGCGAGGAGGACTGCTGCTCGGACGGCGCGCCCAAGGGCATTGACACCTATGCCATCATGGACGACAACAAAGTGGTGGAAAAGCTTGAGGACCGTCTTGTCGGCAGATACTGCGCGGAAAGGGTTGTCAACCCCAAAAATCCCAAAGAAGTGCTTTGCGACGTCAACGAGCTTATCACCGAGGAGACCGCAAAGCGAATCGTTGATGCGGGATTGACGCACGTAAAGATAAGAACGGTGTTCACCTGCAAGAGCAAAAACGGCGTCTGCGTCAAGTGCTACGGCAGAGATATGGCGGCGGCAACGCCCGTGCGTATAGGCGAGGCGGTAGGTATTATCGCCGCGCAGAGTATAGGCGAGCCCGGTACACAGCTGACACTGCGTACATTCCACATGGGCGGTGTTGCAACTGCGGACGATATTACGCAAGGTCTGCCGCGCGTAGAGGACCTTTTCGAAGCGCGCAAGCCCAAGGGCTGTGCTGTAATCGCCAACTACGGCGGCAAGGTACGGCTTGTGGAAAAGGACGGCAAGCGCGACGTAATTATCAAGCGCGACGACGGCGAAGAGGACGTTTCTTCCATTCCGCACAGCGCAAGGCTAAAGCCGTATATCAGTACGGGCGCCGTAATTAAGGCGGGCGACGCAATAACCGAAGGTCCGTTGAACCCCGGCGACATACTTCGCACCAAGGGAAGAAACGACGTTCAGGAATATATAGTAAAGGAAGTCCAGTCCGTTTACCGCCAGAATGGCGTTGCCATCAACGATAAGCACATAGAGGTTATCGTACGGCAAATGCTCAAAAAGGTCAGGGTGGAAAGCAGCGGCGATACCGACTTGTTGCCCGGCGAAATGGTGGACCTTGCAACCTTTGAAGAAGCAAACAGAAAGGCTATGGAAAACTTCGGCAGACCCGGCGTTGCCAAGCACACGCTGCTCGGCATAACCAAAGCCTCGCTTGCTACGGACAGCTTCCTTTCCGCCGCGTCCTTCCAGGAAACGGCAAGGGTGCTCACCGAGGCGGCTATCAAGAGCAAGGTCGATCCGCTGATCGGTCTTAAGGAAAACGTAATCATCGGCAAGCTAATCCCTGCCGGCACGGGCGTAAGAAAGTACCGCAATATCTACCCGGTAGAGCGCGCCGCATCGCCCACAAGCGACACTGTGTTTAATCCCGATTCTAACGGCGAGGCAGTATAATAACCTATAAATTAAAATCCCGTTGCATTGATGCGACGGGATTTTTGCTATTGACAAATGCCGATTTAGGATTTATACTTTTAGCATGAATGAGGAGTTGCGACAGCAAATAAATCAACTCATTGCGTGGATTGCACGCGGAAACGAGGCGGCGCTAAACGAATTGGCGCGGCTTGTTTCCGCACGCATGCTTTCCATTGCGCGTGCCGTCGTACATGACCGAGCGTTAGCCGAGGACGTGGTGCAGGAGAGCTTTATTAAGATAGTAAACAAAGCGCATAGGTTTAAGCAGAATACCAACGGCTATGCGTGGCTATGCAAGATAGTTCACAACACCGCGCTCAATGCGCTGCGTACAAACAAGCATAATGCGGATATAGACGAGTTTTACGATATAGCCGCCACCGCAGACGTTGCGGAACAGTCCACCGCTGCGCTTTCGGTAAGTCAAGCCATGAGCGTGCTGACAGAACAGGAAAAGCTGCTTATCTATCAAAAATACTTTATGGACTTTACCGTGCGGGACAGTGCAAAGGCTACGGGACTGAGTAAATCCACGGTATCGCGCAAAATAGCGGAAGCGGAAGAAAAAATGCGCAAGTTTATGACAAGTGCGGGACAATAACCGCAGCAAAAGGGTTATATAATAAAAGATGAACGAAAAGGACAAACAAATCGAACAGCTGTTTGACGAATACGCATCGACGCTGGAGCCGAACGAACGCCTTGCTGACAAGGCGCGTCAAAGCATGCGTACAAACAAGGGTGAGACAAAAAAGCGAACATGGCACGCAGGGCTTGTCGCCGCGTGCGCCGCTGTTGTTGCAACCGTCTTGATAATTGTGCCGATTTTTGCCGTAAACATTTTTTCCGGCGGCAACAATAGTTCCGGCGGCGGTACGCTTGCGCCCGAGGTGCACAGCTATAGCATAAGCGAGATCAAGGCGAACAGGGTGGACGCGGACTTTGCGGTGGACTATTTAAGCACGGAACTACCTGTCGGCGCGGATATTTTCAGCGAAAATTACTATGCATGTTATATCAAGCAGACGGGCGAATTCGTGTACTTAAAGGCGGTTTTCGGCATTGAATACAACGGCGGCAATATTCAGATGAGCGTGATTGCCGAAAAGGCGGGTTATGCGGGCAGCGAGCTTGCG
>JAFLVH010000035.1 GCA_022508365.1 Clostridiales bacterium
TGCGGAAAGACCGAGGCTTGGGCGCAAAAACTACGCCGCCGCCCTTCCACTGCGGAGCGCGAATAGAGCCCTGGCGCGCGTTGCCCGTGCCCTTCTGTCTCCACGGCTTTCTGCCGCCGCCCGTCACCTCTGTACGGGTGAGCGTGCTCTTGGTGCCCTGGCGCGCATTTGCCATTTGCGCCACCACCACTTGATGAATTATCGCTTCGCGGTACTCCGCGCCGAATACGCTTTCGTCCAGCTCCATTGTGCCGGCGGAGCTGCCGTCCTGCTTAAATATCTTGATTGTAGGCATAAATCTCTATTCTCCTTACTTAACGGTTTCCTTGACGGTAACCAGGCCGCCTTTAGGTCCGGGCACTGCGCCGCGTATCAAAAGCACGCCGCGCGCCTTGTCAACCTTGACAACCTTAAGGTTTTGTATCGTCACGTTCTCGTGTCCGTACTGACCGGGCATCTTAAGGTTTTTGATGCGGCGGGACGGATTGGAGTTGGCGCCGGTGGAACCGACCTCGCGGTGAACGGGGCCCGTACCGTGCGTCATCTTAAGACGGTGATGGTTCCAGCGCTTGATGACGCCGGTAAAACCGCGGCCCTTTGTAACGCCGCTGACGTCTACCATGTCGCCTTCGCCGAACATTGTGCAGTCTATGACCGAACCCACGGCATAGCTGTCCGCGTTGTCATAGCGGAATTCGCGAAGATAGCGGCAAGGCTTTGCCTTCGCCTTTTTGTACAAACCGGCCTCCGGCTTGTTCAGCTTGCCTTCTTTAATCTCTTCAAACGCGCAGACTACCGCGCTGTAACCGTTGCGCTCGACCGTGCGGAGATCTACAACAGTCATAGGTCCGCACTGAACAACCGTCACGGGAATAGCGACGTCGTTCTCGCCGAATATCTGCGTCATGCCGAGTTTCTTACCCAAAATCGCTTTTGTCATGATAGTTTCGGCTCCTTATTACAGCTTTATCTTGATGTCTACGCCTGCGGGAAGGTCCAACTTCATAAGGGAGTCGACCGTCTTGCCCGAAGGGCTGTAGATGTCAATGAGACGGGAGTAGGTGCGCAGCTCAAATTGCTCGCGCGAGTCCTTGTGCTTATGCACGGAGCGCAAAATTGTAACAACTTCCTTCTGCGTGGGCAGAGGAATGGGACCGCAAACCTTGCTGCCGGTCTGCTTGGCCGCGTCGACAATCCTCTGTGCGGAACTGTCAACCAGCTCGTGATCGTACGCTCTCAGCTTAATTCTGATCTTTTGGCTTGACATAACTTTCTCCTTGTGTCCGCCCATCGTGACGTATACAACATATAGTACCGTTTCACGTTTTCGGGCGTGCCGTTTTGTGCGAATTTTTTTCGGGGCTTCTCGGCCCCGTTTTCAGACACAAATATCACCACGCATATTGCGCAGCTTGTCCATTATATCACCCTTGTAAAGTCTTGTCAACTGATTTAACTATCTTTTTAAAATATTTTTTGCTGACTTTTCCGCCCCCGAATATCCGTCCCTATATATAATATATAAAGGAAAAAGAGAAGGTCGGAGAATGCAGAATGCAGAATTATTGTTGGTACAGCCGCCACTCCGTTTTTTATCTATTATTTCTTATTTATTATCTATTATCTAAATTTCCAATTGCTTTTCCAGCCATACCGCCACTCCGTCCTCGTCGTTGGACAGGGTGATGCAGTCCGCAATCTCTTTTACTTCCACAATGGCATTGTCTACCGCAACGCCCGTCCCGCAGATTTTAAGCATTTCCATATCGTTTTTGTCGTCACCGAAAGCTGCGATATCGCCGAGCGATATGTTCAGCTTTTTTGCCAATTCCTTTATCGCCGCGACCTTGCTTGAGCTTTTCGGCAAAAAGGCGTACCAATTGTCTGCCCTATATGTCTGCAACCTACAGTTATATTTTTCCGCAATTCTTTCGGCAATTTTGCAATCGTCGAGCTCTGCGACAATCTTGTTTGCACTGCAGTCGAGCGGCTGCGTGTAATCGCAATAAGTTGCTTTATATAATTTTTTAGATTGGGATATATGCTCGCTGTTCCAAAACACCTGTCGTCCCACGGCAACCGTGATTTCCGTCTTTCGGTCTTGCGAAAGTAAATCTTGCACTATTTGATTTACTGTTTCTTTTTCCAGATTGCAGCTGTAAACTTGCTCCCCGTGCCGGTGAATGAGCGTGCCGTCTGTCGTAATTTCGTAATCGGGCTGAATTTCGTTTATGTACTGCTCCGCCCCTATCCAATACCTTGCGGTGGCTATCACAACATAAATGCCGCGGCTTTGACAGCGTTTTAATGTTGCCTTTGTTCGTTCGGATATATTTCCGTCCGAGCGAAGAAGCGTTCCGTCAAGATCGGTGATAATCATTTTTACGCTCATATAAACCTTCCTCGTCTATATTTGAGGTATTATACATAAACGTTTTATTATTGTCAATATTTTTTTAAAATTTTTTCTTAGCCGAAATATTTTTTTCCGAAAATCCTCGATTTTTCGATTTTTTCATATAATAATTTCAAAAAATCGCTGTTTTTGCGCAAAAACTGTTTAGAACATAAGCGTGTCGCGTAAGCTCCCGAGGTACCAGCTCGGTCCGTCGGTCGTTATTCGCTCGAATTTCGGTTTTAATTTTTTTGTGATTTTCAATATATAGCAGTACGGCAAAATATCAAAATAATAATTCGGATTTTCTTCGATTAATGTTTCCAATCTGTCGATTTCCGCTTCCAGTAAAAATCTTTTAAACGCCGCTATTCTGCCGTAAATTTCCGCGTCCATATCCGATTTAATTTCCAATCTTGTGGAAATAAAAACGGATATCACAGCCGCGACGTATGCGACGGCAAGCGATATCCTTGCCGTCGGCGATGCAAAGGATAGCACCGCGCCGAACGGCGCCCCGCCCCAAACGAATATAAACGGATATTTCAGCATTTTTTCAAAACCCTCGCCGTCGGACGGTATCGCTCTAATCAGCACAAGCGCGATAGTAGGAAACAGCATCGCTATATATAAGGCGTAGTTGTCCCGCACCATATTAATTACCGATACGATAACAACCGACAATACGGCAAAAAGCATAACAAGCGCCGACAGTTTTTTTGTTGTTTTTGTTCGTCTTTCAAGCCGATCACCTTTGCACTCTTTGACAAATCTTTCGTTTGCGCTTTGCATAGAGGACGGTGCGGCAAGCGTATAAAATACTTTTCCTCCGCCAAACAATACGTCAAAGTATGTTTTTTCGGTAACATAATTCTTTCGTATTGATTCGCCCTCTTTGCCGTCGGGTATGTTTTCCGGCGGCGTGAGGTTTTTAAGCTTTGTAAGTTTCAGTCCGCGCTTGCAGTCCTCCTCGATTGTGATAAACCCGCGCGACGCCCAATACAGCATTAGCGGATTTATCGCATCATGCGGATTGGCGTTGTACGTATAATATTTGTTCATCACGTCTATCGGCGAGTAGCCGCGCGGCGGATAAAACTCTATCGGCTTAACCGCGCGTTTCAGCTTAATTTTGCCCGCAGCATATGCGCCGATTGCAAACGCAAGCATTGCCGCCGAAATAAATGCGCAAATCAGAATTACGGTTAAGCTCATAATAGCCACCCCTTTTTATCAGGGTCGTTGACGTACCAGATTGGCGGCGGCAGATGTTTGAACCTGCGGCATAAAAGCCACTTTATATTAAATGTATACAAATAAGGAAGTGCGGTGTAGTACTCCTCGCCTATTTTATCAGTCTCTTTCAGCAGAAATTTTCTGTAATTTACCAAATCGGAATAATCTGCAAGATTGATTTTTTCGCGATAATCGACAAATCTTATTAATACCAGCGGACCTAAAAACAGCATTATTACCGCTACGTATATCACGCCTAAAAAGTCGTTTATTCCGTAGCTTATCCACATCCCTAGCGACGTGCCGACCGATGCGCCCAGCCACATTCCGCACCAAACGGTTTTGAACAAAATGGGCATGCCTTTTACAAACATAAGCACAATCAAGCCTATCAGCGCCATTCCGAACATCACGATCAAAACGTACATGCCGGTTAAAAGACCTAGCGCGATTGCCGCAAGCAGCAACGGCAATACGGAAAGCGCAAAGGTGACAAGCTTTAGCGTGTAGTGCGTAGCTGAATACACGCCCTCGTCCTCTCTTACCGCAAACCAATTGGATAACGATTTTGCCTCCGACCGTGAAATAAGCGGTTCGTAAACTTTTATCGGTCGTCCGGCGGCGGTGTTGGCCATTACCATATTAAACAGAACGCACTCGCGTACATACGTGCCGCGGTCGAAAAACACTGCGTCGGCGCTGTCGTGCTTAGGCATATCTTTTATCTTAATTATCCTGACGGTTAGCGGAGATATGTACTTAACCTTTATATATCCCATTTGCGCCCAGTGCGTCAGTAGCGCGCACGTCAGCCTGCGCGGATAAGTTTTTCCTATAAATATCCTCTGAATATCGAGCGGCGAAAATCCTTTGGGCATTTTTGTCACCCGTTCCTTTTTTACGTTTCGCCTTGCGCGAAGCCCGAATATAAGTGCAAGCAAAAGTATTGCTGCAACGCATGCGTATACGCCCGCCGCAAATCCGATATATATGCTTGTACTGCTACTCGACAAAAATTCCATATGTTGCTATTTTGTTTGCCATTGTTTTGAAGCCGGCGCAAAACGATTTTTCGGCTGACTGTATTGTATCATGTAAAATGTTGCTCGTCAACATACTTTAATACGCATATTGCCGAAAAATCACGCCGTCCTTAATGTTATAAAATCTTGATTTACTAAACCGTCGGTTTAGTGTAACGTTAGGGTATCAGAAAATTCGGTTATTCAAAAATTTTTCCGAATGAACTCGTCCCAAAACTTCCTAAAAAAAATTTCCAACAAAAAGTCGCCGATTGTTTTCGGCGACTTTTATGTGTTTATTCTTCTTGCTGTTGTATCTCCGTGGCTTCGTCCGTGCTTTCGGTCGCGTGGTCCTTGTCAGGAGCTTCCGCACTGTCCGCCGCTTGGTCTTGTTCGTCCTTGCCTTCCGAGCTCTTTCTTTTTCCGCTGATAATGACATATGCCGCAACCGCGCCGAACACGGCAAGCAGAAACAGCACACCTATCACGTAGTACCAGGGATCTGACGGATCGTTAAAAGCGTTACACAAAAAATTAATCATAGGTTTTTCCTCTTTTGTGAAATTATACAATATTTTTATGCAGCGTGTCAAGCTGCCAAAATGCGGTTATATGCGGTTAATTTCTCTTTCGGCCGTTCTGTTGATATCGCGCTCTTTGATTACGTTTTTCTTCTCATAGTTCTTTTTGCCCTTAGCGAGCGCTATCTCCACCTTGACAAACCTGCCTTTAATGTACATTTTGACCGGGACAATGGTAAAACCCTTTTCCGCCGCCTTGGACGCAAGCCGCCTAATCTGCGTCTTGTGAAGCAAAAGCCTTCTTGTCCTCGTGGGGTCGGGGGCAAACGCGCCCACATTCTTATACGGCGTTATCCTGCAGTTTTTAAGCTCCAGATTGCCGTTTTCCATAAAGCAAAAGCTGTCTCGCAGCGTTACGTCGCCGCTTTTCACCGATTTAACCTCCGAGCCCTCAAGCGCAATGCCTGCCTCGAATGTCTCGACAAAAAAGTAATCGAACGCCGCTTTCTTGTTGACTGCCACAGTCTTTATCTCGACCTTGGGCGCCGCCTTCTTTTTATTTTTCCGTTCTACCTTGCTTTTCATACTACTTCCCCACGCAGAAACGATCGAACACGGCGGATATTATGCTTTCGTCCGCCTTTTCGCCGTACAGCTCCGATATAGCCGAATACGCTTCGTACAGTAACGCCGCCACAA
This sequence comes from Clostridiales bacterium, assembly GCA_022508365.1. GTDB lineage: Bacteria > Bacillota > Clostridia > Christensenellales > Pumilibacteraceae > Anaerocaecibacter. The sequence continues at coordinate 5,874 of JAFLVH010000035.1, forward strand.
TCTCCGGCCCCTCTGCCTTTTTTGCCTCTGCCTTTGCCGCGGTAAGACTGTCCAAGCAACGCGTTACGCAATCGTACTGTCTGTGGTTGCACACCGACCCAAAGTCCTTTGGACACATATCATACAGCTTTTGCTTGAGCGCCGTAATGTTAATCTTATTTCGTGCGCTTATGTGTATAACGCCGTCTTTACTTACCTTTTGATAATCAATCAACGCGTCTATTTGGTCGTCGCACTTGTTTTTTACGGTTACGAGCCGACTAAACGCCGCTTTATCTATGATTTTTTCGTCTCCGACCGTCACATAGACAACGGCGTCGGCATCATGCGCCGCGTCCATAGCACGTTCTATACCTATTTTTTCTACGTAATCGTCGGTATTGTCGTTAAGCCCTGCCGTGTCTATTACGGTGAACTTCCGACCGCTATACACGTAATTGCCGTCAATTGTATCGCGCGTGGTACCGGCAATCGGCGTGACTATTGCCCTTTCGCTGTCCGTCAGCGCGTTTAACAGAGTTGACTTTCCCACATTGGGCGCGCCGATAAGCGCGACCTTAAATCCGTCGTTGATTACCTTTCCACCGGCAAAGCCATTTACTTCCTTTTCCAAAATCTCCGTCGCGCCGTCTATCGCCGCCAAAATTGAACTCATTTCCGCGCCGTCTATCTCGTTTTGCTCCATTTCGTCGCCGTAGTGCAGCACGGCCTCCATCGAACTTAAGCAATCCTTCAACAGTTGTTGTACCTGTAAAAGCGCCTTAAACTCCCCGGAGTATCGCTTATTACCGTATACAAGCTGCTCCGCAGTTTGCGCGTCTATTATGTCGGCAAGCGCCTCGCATTGCATCAAATCGAGTTTACCGTTTAAAAACGCGCGCTTTGTAAACTCTCCGCGCTCTGCAAGCCTAACTCCGTTTTCCAGCAGAATCTTTATAATAGTGTCGCAAATAAGCGGATTGCCGTGCGGAAACAACTCCACCAGGTCCTCTCCGGTATATGACTTGGGCGCTCTGTACTCCACCGCCATCAAGTTTTCCGTGAAGTCTCCGAATCTGAACGTGTTTAAGCCCAGTCGACCCACCTGCAGCGGTCTATCCAACAGCGCATTCAAAAGCCGGGCACAGCCGTTGCCGCTTACCCTTATCACTGCCACCGCCGATTTGCCGTACGGCGACGCGATTGCCGTTATTATATCGCTGTCTTTGTGTAATCCGTTCATAATTTTATATAACTTTGTGGAAAAGTACGGTGTTAGTTATATTTTACTTTCCTAATTTCAATGGTTTATTCCTGCCTTTATAATTGGCGTAAAAGTTTTGTACAGGCTTATGTTCACAGATCGGCTTATTTATATCGTTTGTTTTACACATAACAAAATATAATCATCTCCTCTTTTTGTCATGCGACAGTTTGGTTTGCACTATATCTTGTATTGTGGAGCGGTTATGCACATTTTTTACCGACCTACTATATATAATTACTAATTAAATATAATATATATCAACTACAGCTTCTCGTAAATGAATATTCTTCTGTTTATGTCGGTAGAAAAAAGTGTGTAATCTTCCGATTGAACGAGCCTGACGTTGTATTTTTTTTCCGTTTCGGTTTTTGCCTTGCTGTCGTTTTGGGTTTTGTACAGAATTATTTTTCCGCCTCGGTTTGAAAGCGGAGCGCAGAACGCCAAGGATTTGTCTATGTCGGACACTGCTCTTGCGCTGACGGTGTCAAAAAGCTTGCCGTTTTTTGCAACGTCCTCCGCTCTGGCATGGACGGCGGTAATATTGTTAAGACCCAGCTCTTTAATGCAGCGGTTGATAAGAGTGAGCTTTTTGCCCACGCTGTCCAGTCCGACAAAGTTAAGCCCGGTGACTATGGCTAGCGGTATACACGGAAAGCCGCCGCCGCAACCCACGTCGCAGCAGGTTCCGGTAAAGTGTTTGTACGGATAAATGCTGTCCAGATAATGTTTTATGTATACGTCTGATTCGGTGCGGAGCGCGGATATGTTTATTACCGAATTGACTTCAAAGTATAGCTTAGTCAAAAGCTCGAACTTTTCGGAAAAGTCACGGTCAAAGTTTTGTTTCAGAAACGACAGAAATATCTGTTTTCCGTCGCTGTGGTCTTGCGTCGTCATTATTTATTTCCGTCGTTGATGTAAAGAATGCCTAACGTGCTTTTTCCGCAGTGGCTTGTTATGGTGGAGCCGGCAATCGTTTCTATAATGTTTTCGGGGGCAAAGCCGTAGTTAATCAGCTTGTTCCTAACAGCTTTCACGTCATTTTTCTCAGCATACGTGTGGGTGATAAACACGCGAGTCATGTCGGGAGTGTTGTACTTTTCCAGAGTGAAGTCCACGTATTTGAGCAGGTTTTTACCGAAGCTGCCGATAAATTTTTTTGCTACCTTTATATTTCCGTCGATCAGCTGCAGCGATGGCTTTATGGAGAGAACCTTTCCGAAGAATGCCGACAGGCCGCTGCACCGTCCGCCTTTGTATAAAAATTCCAGTGTGTTTATTATAAATGATGCTTGTACGCTCGATTTTTTAATTTCCAGCTTTTCCGCAATCGTCTTTGCGTCTTCTCCGTTGTCACGCATATCCGCCGCCGCAAGCGCCAGAAGCCCCGTGCCGGAGGAAAGCGATTTGCCGTCCACTACATATACGTCTTCCAAGCGATTTGCCGCGGCATTTGCATAATTGTATGTTGACGATATTCCGGACGAGATCGCCACGTGTACCACTGCGTATCCTTGATCGGTGAAGGATTTAAAATATTCGTAGAAGTCCTCTTCCGACCGTGCCGCGGTTGTGGGTAGTTTGCCCGTTTTTTCGTAATAATCGAATATCATTGGCGATTGAATGTCCACGCCGTCTAAATATTGATTGTCGCCAAGCATGACGTACAGCGGAAAATTGCCTATATCTCGGCTTGTAAACAAATCGTTAAGATCGGATGCGCTGTCCGTTGTTATTTTTACTTGCTTGCTCATAGTGAAAGTCCTTTATTATTTAATATACAACTGTCAGAAATTTGTATTTTACGTCTTCTATTGGGCGCGAGCCGTAATATCTGGAATCGCGAGATACGTTTCGGTTGTCACCCAAAAAGAACACTTGCTTGTCAGGAACATAAGTGATAAATTTGTCAATATCGTTGTAAGTTTTTTGGTCGATTGTGTCAAGGTTGTACGACGTGAGATTAGGATTGTATTTCATCGGGTCTATATAAAAGTTTTTTATCGTCATCGGCTCTTTAATATACTTTTCGTTCTGCTTTTTAAATTGTTTTTCGCCTTTTTTGCAGATGTACAGCTCTACTTTTTCGCCGTCCTCGCTGTACATAAAGATTATTCTGTCGCCGCTTAAGCCTATCGCGCGCTTTATTATATCGTGAGTGCCTTTGTTATCTTCGTTGGGAACCTCTAAAACAATGATATCTCCGCGCGAAATATCTGTGAATTTTCGCAGTACAAGGCAATATTGTCTGTTATGGATGGTGTTTTCCATACTATCGCCTTCGATTGGAATAAAAGCAAAAATATAATAAAATATCAGTACGTCAAGCAATAGAAAAGCTATAATCAGCGTTAAAGCAATCGATTGCTTTTTTCTGTTCAGCAACTCGCCGGTGCCTATATTCATATTACACCCAAATCACCGAACCTATTATTATATGTTTTTCTGCCGTAAATTCCAACAGCATGATTTGCGACCAGTTTGACAGCATGCCGTTTTGACCTTTAAAGTTCATATTTGACAGCGAAAATCTGTTCCAATCGCTTTCGGACTTTATTTCTATATTGCATTCGTAAGTGCCTGTTTTGTCGCGCACTGACACCTTTACATTCTGCGGCTCGCCGCACAGCATCAGCTGCAGCATGGTGTCTGTGGGAACGCGAAACAGCGGATCTCCCGGCTTAAACGTCACCAGTGAGCCCGTAGAGCTTGTTACGCCTTCTATATCGTAAGGGCCCTTTACCGCCGTCACAGTGCCGCCGTCGCGTGCCGTCCATACGTCCTCGCCCATGCTTCCGTCATAGATTTTTCTGTGGACAATGCCTTCCCTTGCGGAAACGCCCAAAGACTTGGGGACTACGCTGAGCAGATTTGACGTATACACCGATTTTCCGTTGTAAAGCACGTTTGCAAAGGCGTGAATTGGCTTTGTGTCTTGGCAAACATTTATTTTTGCCATGTATTTTTTTCCGCCCAGGCTGATTAAAGGAATGCTCATCCAGTTGCGGAAGGGCGCCTCGTCTATGCAGAACGATACATACATCTTAACTTGAACGTCCGCCTCGTCCGCATTGTTAATAGTTATATTAAAATATAAATTATTTTCCGAATTGCTTGCCGTTATTTCCGGCAGAGGATTTTGCGCCGTGCCGGAGATATAGTTGTCGAAGAAATCTATCAAGTTGTCGTATACCGCTTTTATTCCTGCAGTAAATGCGCGCTCTACTATGCGGAAGTGCTTTAGCGATTCGGTATTTTCGGCAAGCGCCGCCATATTGTCCAGCGATCCGTCGTCAGCGTTGGACGCAATACCCATAAACAGCGGAACCTTGGTTATGGGTGCGTACGCGTTGTTGTCCAACGAAGCGCGGTAATTGATAAGCAAATTTCCCTCGCCCACCACGTTGGGAAATATATTAAGCAGTGTGGCGCAGGCATCAAGCCCGTCGTTAAACGCCGCTAATTTGTATGCTGTGCAGCCGCCAAGCCCCATGCCCAGCGCAAATACGTGCGTACCCTCGAACAGCTCTTGCAGCAGCTTTATTGCGCGTCGGGCAATGCACGTCCATATATACCAGTTGCTTGTTGTGCCGCTTACTATGTTAAACTGCTTTACTCCGTTTAGATTGCATGCGGAAAGCGAAGCAGGATACAGCGTATAACGCGCGTTATCCGATTTGCCTAAGTAATCCAAAACCGCTACGGAATAGCCGTTTTCCATAAATTTGGCGAGCAGCTCGTTATTTACGGCGCCGGTATTATCCGCCAGATACAGCACTACGGCTTTTTGTTCCGGGCATTCGTAAATCTTTATATATGCGCGCGCTCTACCGTCAACGGTGGTATAGCCGTCAAAGTAGTACTCTTTTACGGTAATGCCGTTTTCTTTTTTTTCGGAAAGCGCCGATCTGTTTAGCGGAAGTGCCAAAGCAGTGTAATCCTTCCATAGAGTAATCGGACTTGTAATATCCACTGTTCTCGCTCCGTTTACTTATTTCCATACATTATACATCAAGCGGTATCTTTTGTCAAGTGCACAGTCGCCCCCTCATGCAATATATCTTTTTACATATTTTTTATAAAATTTCCTTTTGTGGCGCATATAATTTTGCTTTTGCTTGACAACCTCCCCTGTAGCGTATATAATTAAGCGTAAATACACAACCACGGAGGATAATTTATGGCGGCAATAAGAAAAAGCGGATTGGGTAGAGGCCTTGGCGCTTTGCTCAGCGACGTAGAGGAGGAATCGGTAATCAATTCTGTTGAGACTTCGGAAATGCTGCTCTCCAATATTGAGCCTAATGCCGATCAGCCGCGCAAAGTATTTAACGACGAGGCGCTCGCTGCCCTTGTAGAGAGTATAAAAACTCACGGGGTAATTACGCCGCTTATCGTCACGCCCAAGCCGGACGGCAAATATATGATTATCGCAGGCGAACGCCGTTATCGCGCCGCTACCGCGGCAGGTCTTATTTCCGTGCCGGTGTGTGTACGCGAGTATACACAGGTGCAGATTGACGAGCTCTCCCTTATAGAAAATATTCAGCGCGAGGACCTAAACCCCATGGAAGTTGCCCGCGCCATAAAAAAGCTGATGAGCGATTATGGTTACACGCAGGAGGAGGCCGCAGAGCGTATCGGCAAGGCTCGTCCTACCGTTGCCAACCTGCTTCGCCTTATGGATTTGTCGGACGCTGTACAAAAGCTTGTTGAGGACGGGCGCCTTTCCGCCGGTCATGCGCGGTGTCTTGTTACCGTGCCCGACGCGGCACTTCAGTGGGACCTTGCGCAAAAGGCGCTGGACGACAGGATGAGCGTGCGCGACTTTGAAAAGCTCGTCAAAAACACCCTTAAGCCCAAAAAGAAGACCGAGGCCGCGCCGCAGAGTCTGGAACTGCGCGACATGGTTGTGCGTATGCAGCGCACCTTCGGCACCAAAGTATCGCTTTTGGGCAATGACAACAAGGGCCGTATCTTTATTGATTACTACACTTCGGACGATTTAAACCGCTTAGAGAGCATGTTAAGTTATCTTGAGAACAACTACAACAAATAAAATTGTTCCACGTGAAACATAATTTTATCTGCGTGAACAGACGTTCCACGTGAAACAGTTCGACAAATAAGTTAAAAAATTGTTCCACGTGAAACAATAAATTAAATTCAATCTATCTTATTAAGCAAAACGCCGCTATTAAAGCGGCGTTTTTATATTAAAGGGTTTACGGAAGATTACGGTTGCTTTTTACGGCCGAGGTCTACATTGTCTTCTTTTCTGTTGCGCAACGCCTTAACCGGGTGTTCGGCTACGGTAAAGCGGTAGTCCTCGCCGAACTCGTTGATAAAGCCCTCTATCACCTTGTGACTGGCTACTGCGGATGGCGTCTTGTTGACGGCGGCGTTGTAACGGAAGTACTCGTAGTCGTCGGGCACGTTGCTTATGTCGGTATACTCCTCCAATACGGCTGTGTTGTTGACGGTGTTTTTAAGCACGTTGCGAATATAGTGCTTGTTCTTTTCGCAGTTATCGTTGAAGGTGAGAAGCGTGGGGAACTCCGCGTCCGGTATAACCTGCGCCCATTCCTTGCCCTCGTACTTTTGCAGCAGGTTTGCGGCGTAGTGAAGGTGCGCAAGCTCTTGCTCGAAGTGTGCCGTCCAAATCTTTTTGGCTACCTCGTTTGTTTCCTCGCTCATTGCGGAATAGTAGAGATAGCATTCGCAATACTCATGCATCAACAAACATTCAAGCCAGGTGCAGGTAGGATCCATGAGCGACTCGTATTGCGTGACGTGCTGCTCCTCCACCATGCCAATCTCCAAAAACAGCTTTCGTCCTATATCGGACGCGGCGTAGAATGTGCCGAGGTTCATATAGAAGTTCATGGTCTGCTGCTCGGCGGCTGTTATTATCATTGTGTGGAGCTTGGTGGAAAGCGCCGAGTCTGTCGCTATCGGGCGACGAACGTCATCAAACGGATGACGGTGCTCGGATATTGTGGGGCGACCGGGCATTATCTCTGTGTAGCTGCCGACAAGCTTTTCGCCCTTAATGCCCTGCTCCATTTCCAAAAGATCGCTGAACCTATACAGGTGGTCAAAGTCCTCTAAAAGGGCAAAATCGAGAGCTGCTTTGACGTACTTATTCTTTTCCGTCTGAGCAAGTACGGCGGTAAGATCGACGGCAAGCTGCTCGTAGGAAATGGTTGTTTCCAGCATGGTCTCGTCCTTTGGCTTAAAGAAGGAAATACGCTTTTGCTGTTGCTGTTCCAGCTTGCGCAAAAAGGCAACGTCGCGACGCAGGTTGTTGTCCGCGGTATGCCTGCCGAGCTGATGCATAAACCAGCATTCTTCAAACTCCGCACCGTTAAGAAGAATGGTTCGGACCTTGGTATATGCGTCGGTCTCGTTTTTGCAGTAAGCGGTTGGATAAAGCTTTTTCCAATCGTTTACGCATTTGTCAATTTTATAAGATTTTTCGTAAAATGGATTCATATTTTACCTCCGTGCCATAATTGTTGCCTCCGAGTAATATATTTAAACAACCATTTTAAAACGAAAAAGAAAAGATATATTTAAATAATCATTATTAAACAATAAAATTAATTGAATAGAAAAATCGATTATAAAATAATATATAATTGGCGGTTTTATTCGGAATTTAACAAAAAAAGAGAAAACTTTTGTATACCCTGCCGTTACGCTAAACCGACGGTTTAGTAAATACGGATTTTAAACAAAAATCTAAAAAGTATGACGAAATGGACGGGGGAAAATAAAACCGAATAAAACGCCTTACAAGCCAATCGCAATACGCTTTAACTAAAGTGAATACAGCAAACAAAATGACAGTACGCGAAGCAGACAGAAATATACAGACGGTTTTATTGGAAATCGATAACAAAAAGAGAAAAGAATCAGATATCGTACCGTACAACTAAACCATCGGTTTAGTAAATCAAGAAATTTCAAAAAATTATAAGGTAAGTTTTTATTAGTGACGAGGATTTATGCACCAAAAAAGCCGAACAAAATTTGTTCGGCCATTGGCGTGCGTAAAAATGATGTAGATGAATTTTTGCCTTAAGCCTTCGACCGAACTCCTTGCAGGGAAGGATTATATTATCGGATTAGGCGAGGCATCGATTTAGCGACGTAAGTGTTGCTCTTTCGGTAATCACCGAAATTTACACAAGCCGCGCAAACCGAATTAATTACTTAATCGAATTGGACTTTTTGCTTTGAGCGCGCGACGTGGTCTTTGCGGACTTAGTCACCGAGCCTTCGGACTTTTTGGCGCCGCAGCACGAGTTCTTCTTATTAGCAGTCTTTTTGGTATTTGCCATTTGATTTTCCCCCTTAGTTGTTAGCCTGCAAAAACGCAACACGCACGGATTACTGTTTTGCGCGGCTATGTAATTATAGTGTGCGCGGATTTTAGATAATTATACAAATTAATGACGAAAAAAGCGCTTAATCGTAAATTAACGAAAAGCGCCGTAAGCATAATAAAAATATCAATATTTATCGTTATATGCGGAAATACACTTTTTGATAATTTCAACAGCGTGCTTTTTGTGGCAAATCTCTTTTACGGTAGTGGTTTTATGCTCAAGCACTTTGTAAACTTCAAAGAAGTGCATCATTTCGTTAAATATATGTTTTGGCAATTCATGAATGTTTTTAAAATCCTTAAAAGTCGGGTCGTTAATCGGCACGGCGATAATTTTTTCGTCAAGGTCGCCGTCGTCAATCATTTTGATCACACCAATCGGTTCGCAGGTGATAAGCGTCATGGGATAAATAATCTCGTTGCACAGAACAAGCACGTCAAGCGGATCGCCGTCGGAAGCGAGAGTGCGCGGAATAAATCCGTAGTTTGCCGGATATACGGTAGAAGTGTAAAGCACGCGATCCAACCTCAAAAGCCCTGTCTGCTTGTCAAGCTCGTACTTTGCTTTGCAGCCTTTGGGAATTTCAATAAGCGCGTCAAAAAGATTTTCGGTTATTCTGTCTTTGTCGATATCGTGCCAAATATTCATAATTTGCTCCGAATTAAATTGCAAAAAAATTATAGCACAAAAATAATTAAATAACAACAAATTAAAATAAATTAATTAAAAACAAAAAAAATTGTAAAAATTATGCATCATGATTTTCGGCAGCATCGCGTTCTGAGGTCTCAGATGGTGCTAAATCGCCCGTAGCAGCCGATTCGGCAATTATATCGTCCTGCTGAAAATCGACAAATGAAGGCGATTTTCGTTTTTTTCCGAAAAGAGGAATATATTTTGAAAGCACAATCAACAGCGAAGGAACAAGAACAAGATTAGCGCCCGTCCACGAAAATGTATTATTTAGACAAACAATGATAAAGCTGCCGTAGTGCATTGCAATAAACGCAATCCAGACGCGCATACCAACCTCCATGGCAGCGGATATAAGCGCGGTTGTACCACGACCCATGCCTTGAAGCGAGCTGCGTGACATACAAAGTGTGCCAAGCAAAACATAAAACAGCGAATTGCACATTGCATACAAAAAAGCGTAATCAAATATTTGCTGTGTTCTGTCTGCACGGGATATAAACACCATAACAAGAGGTCGATTGAGCGCAAGCACCACTCCGCCAAGAACAAGAGAGGCGATAACAATAAACAAAGCGTACTGCTTAATACCCGATTTTATGCGGTCGTAGCGTTTTGCCCCGTAATTTTGCCCGACAAATACGGAAAGCGCCGCGGCGGCGTTGTTGATTACGCTTGTGGCAATTCCGTCTATCCTTGACGCGGCTATGTATGCGGTAATGGCTGTCGGCTCCATGGTGTTTAGCGCGGTTTGACCGAAAATCATGCCGATTGAAACAACAGACATTTGAAGCGCCATAGGAAAACCCAATCTGAGGTGGGTTCCGTAATTTTTTAAATTGGGCTTAAAATGCGACCGATTAAATCGAAGTGCAGGATAGCGTATCCACAAATATACAAATGTTGCTACGGCGGTAAGTCCGTTGGCAAGCACCGTGGCAAGCGCCGCACCACGCACGCCCATGCCGAATGCAATGACAAACAGCGCATCCATTCCCGCATTTAAAAAGCAAGAAGCTATCAAAAAGTACAGCGGAACCTTAGAATCGCCGATAGCGCGAAGCGTAGATCCAAACAGATTGGAAAAAGCGGAAAGCAGCATGCCGGCGAATATTGTTGTTATGTAGTCCACCGAATAATCGAAAAACTCGGGCTTAGTCTGCATTGCGGTAAGCATAGGCTTGGTGATAAATATCGCAACCACAGTAAGCGCGGAAACAATGAAAAGAGTAAGGATTATGCCGGTAGCAAAAGAATTTTTCATTCCGTCCTCGTCGTTTGCGCCGCGCCGCTGGCTAATTATAACGGAAAACCCGCCCGAAAGCCCGGAAACAAAACCGAGGATCATAAACGAAAGCGACCCGGTAGCGCCAACCCCGGTGAGCGCCGCAGCACCCAAAGCCTGTCCGACAATAGCGGTATCAACAAATGAATATAACTGCTGAACAAAATTGCCGAAAATCATGGGCAGCATAAAAATGAGTATACATTTTAACGGATACCCTTGAGTAAAATCTATTGCACGTCCTCGGCGCTTTTCGGTGGTAGCTTCGGTCATAACTCCGCCGCAAAAATACTTGCTATAAAAGTTATAGCACCGAGCAAAAATAAAGTCAAAAGGTTTTATGCGGAAAATCAAATATGAAAGAAATTACATAATTTTACACATAAATTCATTAATAATATGACAGCAAAAATCGGATTTTAGCTTGATTTTGGCGCAAAATTAGAGTATAATATGATAAATTAATCAGTAGAGGTGGTTTTATGGCTATTTTGGTTACAGGCGGCGCGGGATACATTGGATCGCATACATGCGTAGAGCTTTTGGAAGATGGCTTAGACGTGGTTGTGGTCGACAACTTTTGCAACTCAACATCGGAAAGCATAAAGCGCGTGCAAAAGATCACCGGTAAGTCGGTGCGTTTGTACGAGGGTGACGTTCGCGACAAGGCGCTCATGAACAAGATATTCGAGCAAAACAAAATCGACAGCGTAATTCACTTTGCGGGATTAAAGGCGGTGGGCGAGTCGTGCGCTAAGCCCATCGAGTACTATGATAACAACTTAACGTCGACGTTAGTGCTTTTGGACGTAATGCGCGCGCACGGCTGCAAAAAAATAGTTTTCTCCTCGTCCGCCACGGTGTACGGCGACCCCGAGCGTCTTCCGCTTGACGAAACCTGCCGCGTGGGCGGAACGACCAATCCGTACGGAACGAGCAAGTATTTTCAGGAAGTAATGCTCAAGGACGTATACGCCTCCGACCCCGAGTGGACGGTGGTGCTTTTAAGGTACTTTAATCCGGTGGGCGCGCACGAGAGCGGATTGATCGGCGAGGACCCTGCAGGCATACCAAACAACCTTACGCCGTATATAGCAAAGGTCGCAATAGGCACTTTAAAGGAGGTGGGTGTGTTCGGCAACGATTACGACACCCCGGACGGAACGGGCGTGCGCGATTATATTCACGTAGTGGATTTGGCAAAGGGACACGTTGCCGCGATAAAAAAGATTTCGACTTCGGGCGTGTATGTCTATAACTTGGGCACCGGCAACGGCAGCAGCGTCATGGACGTTATCCATGCCTTTGAAAAAGCCTGCGGACACAAGCTTCCGTATTCCATAAAGCCGCGCAGAGCGGGAGATATTGCCACTTGCTACGCCGATTCGAGTAAGGCAAAGCGCGAGCTCGGCTGGGAAGCAAAGCTGGACATAAACGATATGTGCGCTTCACTCTGGAACTGGCAAACCAAAAATCCCAAGGGATACAACGGATAAAGAGAAAAGCACAAAAGATATTTAATCGGCGTGAAAATGTGTAAAAAGGAAACAAAGATGAAAAGAATAGCAATTACGATAACAGCGCTTGTTTGTGCGCTTTGCTGTATATTTGGAATGACTGCGTGCGGCGAGGACAAGGTAGTGCCCGTAACGGATATTACAATCAATAAGGTCGAGCTTAGATTGAATGAGGGCGAAACCGAAACGTTAAAGGCAACCGTCACGCCAAAAAACGCCACAAATAAAACGGTGACATGGACTTCCGACAATCCCGACTACGTTAGGGTGTCAAAGGGAAAGATTACCGCGCTCAAAGTAGGTTGGGCGACGGTAACCGCCACCGCCGGCGGCAAAAGCGCAACCTGCGTTGTCACCGTGACATTGCCCAAAATGACAAGCGCGGAGTGGGCGGCCTGCGTTGCGGAGCTTGAAAAATCAACCAATTATACCGAGACACGTACAAATATCGCCAATGACGAGGATGCGCGGACGATAATGCGTGACGGCACCAAGTACTTTGAAGAAGTTATTGGCGGCGAAACAAACCTTTACGAAAAGACGGGTGCAACATACACGCATTACAACAAAGCGAGCGCATTAGCAGAGTGGACAAAAACCGCCGCAAACGAGCAAGAATACATTCGTGCGCTTGCGGAAACATTTAAAGGCGAAGCAGTACAAATCCTATTGGAAAACTATGAAAAAATGGATTATGACGGAATTAAGTACTCTTTAGCGTCGGTGGATTTGGACGGGGTTGCGTTTACAGATATTGCTGTTTACATGGACGACAAAAATATAACCGCAGTGACTTTTAATGTACAAGGCGATTATGTAAAAATAGGAAATATCGGCAAAACAGAGATATCAATCCCCACCGTTTAATCGAATTATATGTAATATAAAAAAACCGGATTGCCCGCGAACAGCGCGGGCGGCCTTTTGCGCAAAGCGCAAGCTGTTACCGGGATTCGAACCCGGGACGTCCTTACCAAGGGGTGGCCCTACGTGAGCCATAACAGAAATACCGCCTTGCGGCGGTATTTGAATTTTGGAGCTGTTACCGGG
>JAFLVH010000036.1 GCA_022508365.1 Clostridiales bacterium
CGATAAAAGCATAGGTCTCATTACCGTTATTTATACAGTCCAGAGCAGCTAAGACCGGCGGAATTGTTGCAAGAGTAAAAATTATATTGTACTCTTTTCCGGATTTGTTTCCGGATTCATTATTATTTTTTGGACTGCACCCGACAAACGCAACCGCAGTAAGACAGAGCAACGATAAAATTATAGAAATTAGTTTTTTCATAGAATTTTCCTCGAAACAATTAACCGATATAACAACATATAATTTATTATACCATTTTCAAATTTTTTGTCAAGTTGATTTTATTATTATTATTATTTTGAGGCATTGCCAATAAATTTAATGCAATACGTGGTGCATTTTTCTTCCTGAAATTGAAGCAGCAAAAAATTCGGATATTAATTGCGTAGGTGCACCATAAGGATTCGAGAGAAGTTGATGTCTATTCAATCAAAGTTATAAAGTACCTGTATAGTAACAATACCTCCAATGATTCATCCTTGTAAGTTCGTATTGATTCCGTTTATGTTCACCATAAATGGGTAAGCATGTAAGTGCTTACCCATTTTTACGTTTTCAGTACGATGAGAAAATCCTTTACGCCGTTCTCTCGCGCGTCGCTTAGTCGCAAATGCAAACAGAATACGTCGGTTAATCTGCATCTGCTTTAAGTCGCATAATACACTCTTCGGCTTCCGGCACTCTGTTTTCCAAAGCTTTTTGATACCATTCTAACGCCTTATTCTTATCCTTTGAAACACCGTCACCGTTTTCGTAGCGTTGTCCAAGCCTCATCTGTGCCGGCCCAAAGCCTTTCTTGGCGGCGGATAAATACCAATGAACAGAGATTGCTCTACCGTTAGCAAAAAGCCTCCCCAACGCGAATTCGGCACAGGCATCGCCCTTTTCCGCCGCCCTCGCATACCATATTGTGGCTTTTCGTATATCCGGCTTAACACCGTCGCCGTTTTCATAACATAGAGCTAAAAAGTATTGAGCATCATTATTGCCTTGCATCGCCGCCTTTGTAAACCAATAAACAGCCTTTTCTTTGTCTTGCTCTATTCCTTTGCCTTTGTATAGTTTTAATGCGAGAAAACTCTGCGCGTCGGCAAAGCCGTTTTGTGCCAAGTTTAATAGAAGATTAAACAGTTCTGTATCTTTTACACTCGGAGAATCAATTATGTTAAAATCTATCTTTCTAATAATTTGCGATAGCAATTGTCCGCCGTTTTTGTCACCGTTCAAAAAAGCATACTGCGCTAACTGCAATGCTTTATTAATATCTTTTTCTACGCCCCAACCCATAACATAACATTCACTCAATGCCGCATATGCCGGGATGTGGTCGCTTTCAACTGCCTTTTCTAACCATCTGACAGCCTCTCGTTCGTTTTTCTCAACGCCGACGCCCCTCAACAACAGCATGCCATACTCTGCCTGCATCATCGGATTACCCTCTTCCGCTAATTGCTTGACGCGAACCGAACTGTGTTCGTAACGTTCTTTGACATCGCTATTTTCAGATAATACGTCTTGAAGAACGATTTCGATTTCTTTCTTTAGTGACGGTTCAATATTTAAGTCAAATAGTTGTTGCAAAAACAAAACAGCTTCTTGTAGCTGCTGCTTGGCGGCACATACAAGCAACTTAATACCGCGCCTTACATCTTGTTCGCAGCTGAGACCTTTTATAAACATTGTACCCAGAGCAAATTGACCGTACGCATTACCGGCTTCGGCGGATTTTTCGGCGTATCTGTAAGCTATGCTTAAATCTTGTTCGGCGCCGAGATTATTCGCATAATATATAGACATAAAGGCATATCCGAGCGGATCGTCATTGTTAACCGATAACGTAAGCCATTTAAAAGCCAAATCGTTATCTTTTTCCACACCTATGCCATTCATATAGAAGTTACCTAAGTACGCTTGTGCCGTAGATTCGCCTTGTTGAGCGGCAATACTCATCCATTTAAACGACTCGGCGTTATTCGGTTCACCGACAATACCCATTGAATAAAATAAAGCCAAGTTGAGTTGCGCGATGCTGTCGTTTAATTCCGTTGCGGCCTTATAATAAAGCTTGAACGCTTTTTTAATATCCTTTTCTATACCGTTTCCGTTAAAATAGCATCTTGCCAACAAAGTCATTCCGAGCGGGTTGTTCTGAGCGGCGGCAAGTTCGAGCCACTCAACTGCTTTAACTGCATTTTCGTCTATACCGATTCCGGCAAGCAAGTGCAATCCAAGGTTTGCCTGAGCGGCGGCAAGCCCTTGAAAGGCGGCTTTTTCGTGCCAAATGCAGGCTTGATGCATATCACTCTTTACCCCGTATTCAGTTTCATAGCAAGAAGCGAGGTTAAACTGAGCCTTTGCATTTCCGAGATTGGCGGAAGATAAATAGCATTCAAACGCTTTTGTCGGATTCTCTTCGACGCCGCGCCCCAGCTGATAACATACGCCGAGATTGCACAGTGCTTTTGCATTCCCGCGATCTGCGGCCTTGGAAAAAAATTCAAAGGCTTTATGAAAATCTTTTTGAGTTTTAACGCCGTTAAAAAAGCACAACGCTAATTGAAATTGCGCATCGTCATTTCCTTTTTGAGCCCTTTCGATCAAATCAAATAAGTCACAATCATCTAAGTTTAAGTCTTCAAATTCCGGCAAAGACTGTTCGTCTTCCTCTGCATCTTCATTTTTTTCTTCATTATGTGATCTTAATTGCTTAAAAAGCAAGTTCTGATTTGCTATTATTTGGGTTATATCTGTTGTAAGCGTCGTTTCTAAGTTATCTATTTGTCTGCCGATTGCATCCGTTATTATGACGGCTTGCTTTTGATCCGATTCTTCCATCTGTTCCAATTGATTGGCTAAATAGACCTGCAAGACAGAATCTATCGCCGAGATTACGGCCTGTTTTTCTGCATCGTCAAGTGCAGCGAACGTCGCGGAATTACCGTTTAGGTAGTCGCCGATGTTTTGTCCTGTAATCATTTTATGTTTCGCGTAGTTAAAAAGAGCTTCCGATGTCCTTTTAGGAAAGGTCTTCTCCAATTTTTTTCTTTGCTTTTCGGTATATTCTATGCTTGCGTTGCTACTTGAAAGCTCATTGAAGATGGCATTAAGTTTTGTTTCTATATCCTCATCCATTGCAAGACTGTCCAGACTGTCTTTTAATTTTTTCAAATCATGACTGTATTTTGACGAGGAAATAATTTTATTAAATGCAGCTTTGGAAGCAGAACCGAACATTTCTCCCAAAAATGGCACACTACTTAAAGTAATGCCGAGAATTTTACTGCATATGGAAAGAACTTGTGTGCCTATAAATTTAACAGTTGTGATTTTCATATTTTTTTCTCCTTTTTGCATATACAAACATACGGAATTATTTTAGCACTGACATTATTTAATGTCAATATCATTTTTTATACGCGGAAGAATAATCGAAAAATTTCTCACACTAAGACGCCGAAAATAAACCAATCCGCTCCAAATCGACAGGTGCATATATGCTTGCGCATATAAAATGAATCGGCAGAGTCGGAAGACCCTGCCGATTTTTACGGTTGAACTTTTTTATATTGTCAAGCTATGCTTAATCAAATATTTCGTCTTTGTCGATGAACTTTACTTTTACTTTGTCCAAAAACATTTCAAGATAATTATGGGCGCCGTTCTCGTGCTTTTCTATATACACGCACAGTTTTTTGTTGCAGTCGGGGAACAGTTTGCCGAAAGGTCCTCCATTTATCTTGACGGATGATGGGATGTACGCCTCAACAAGCGATTTACAGCTATTGAACGCATCACTGTCTAAAATCTGCACGCCGCGCTTTATAACCAGCCTCCTTATTCCGCTACAATAAAATGCCTCTCTCTCCACCTCTCTGACACTTCCGGGGATCTCAATTTCCTCTAATGCGTCACAGCCCGCAAAGACACTTTTGCCGATAACCTCGAGCGTACTCGGGAGGCTCACACGGCGCAAATTCGCGCAACATTCAAACGCCGAACTGTATAGATGCGTTACCCCCTCGGGGATGTCGATTTCCGTTAAGTCGCGGTTGCCGTTAAAAATCCAATTGTCGATTCTCTTGACGCTGCCGTCGTCGGGCAGCTTAAAATCCCCCACCGCGGCAAGAAGTGTGCCTATGGATTTACTGATTATACAATTACCCTTGGATACAATATGTGGATTTTCCGGGTCCACTTCGATTTTTTTCAGTGTGCGGCAGTTCAAATACGAGCCGCTCCTTACGTCGCTTACGTTTTTGGGAATGTACAGCTCCTCTACTCCGCTCTTCAAAAAGGCGTGAAGATTGACGTCGATTAACGACTCGGGAAGGGTTATATTTTTAAGCGCCTTACAGCCTATAAAAGTGCCGCTGTAAATACGTTTTAAGCCGCTCCCGAGGTGCACGCACGAAAGAGAAGTACAATCAGCAAAGGCATATTCGCCAAGCATCCTTACGCCGTTCGGAATTTCGATTTTTTTCAGCGCGGTGCAGCCGCAAAAAGCATACGCTGATATCTCCGTAATGTTCTTGCCAAATCTGACCTCCTCCAAGGCGGTGCAGTTTTTGAACGCGTTATCCCCGATTATTTTCACACTGTCGGGAATGATTACGCTCTTGATTGTTCCGTTGCCCTCAAACAGACCGCATATAAGCTGTGTCGCCTCGTCGGGGATAACTATATTTTCGTCGTTTCCGAAGTACTTGATAGCGGCAAACTCCTGCCCCGGCTGTAAGTCGCCGAACACTAAATGGCGATAGTCCTCGGCGGAGTAAATGGTTTCACCTTCCTGCCACCACTCAAAATCGTCGTGCTCGTCCCTAAATGTTTCATACTCTTCCTGCTTTAGGTCGTACACGTCGATTATTTCAAAATCATTGGTGCGCTTTCCCGTCATTAAAACCTCCGAAAATCTTTTGCTACATTTTATACCATAAGAGCAAAAGCGTGTCAATGGTTTTTTACTTTTTCTTTTCACCCGACACTAATAAATTCGTCCATCATGTTCGGATTTTCTAATGAAATTTTAATTTACTTATAATGAAGTTATAATAGACTTGAGGTTTAATTGTGCTATAATAGTATTATAACATGAAACAGCGGCATAGATGCTCGCCGGATTCATGTAACGACATATTTTTTCGGAGGTTAAAATGAAGAAAAAGCTTTGGATTGTCAACATTATAATTGCACTTCTTATCATTCCTTTCGGACTTTCCGCTTGCAGCGAGGCGCCCGAAGTACCGCATGATAACAGTTTTTCAAGCAATCAGTCGGACAACGAAATTCCGCAAGCGCCGGAAACACCGCAAACGCCGGAAACACCGGAAACGCCCGATGTGCCGGAAACGCCCGATGTGCCGCATGACCATACATATTCAACTTTTTGGTCAACCGATTCCAAGCATCATTGGCACGATCCGCTTTGCGATGACACAACCGAGGTTAAAGATAAAGAAGCGCACAGCTTTATGGGTCCCATTTGCTCGGTATGCTTCTACAATAAACTTTCGGAAACCTCAAAACTTCCCCAAACGGACTTTAAGGATGTCGGAGAAAAGTTCGGTACGGTTGCGGCTCCGCTCTATAACGCGGCGGAAACAATTTTGTCGGATTTGGCAGAAAGCGGCGACGTTGTTCTTAATGAATCGCGCAATCCGGGAATTATAGGCATACGTTATTGCTACGGGCGGAGTTTTGAAATAATTATTCGCGAGGACGTGTTAGTTAATGCGCAGGGTGAAAAATCGGAGTTTTTACAGTTGGAAACAGGTATTTCGCTTGAAAACTTCGGAGAAAGCTACGATGATTGTTATTTGGCTTACATTACTTTTTTACGTGCAGAGCGCAAATCACAAAGCGTTGAAAATTACGAAGAATTTATACTCCCCTATGCAGAAAAAAGCGCTCGGATGATTTTAGCACAATATGACTTGTACAAGAACCATAAAGAAATTCGCTTTCTCAATTTCGGCAAGCAGATTATCCTTTCAAAAGAGTCGAGCCTTTCCGAAGTATATAACAAAATAGTTGCCAATCTTAATAGCGCGCTTGAATTAAGGGGCTATCCGTTGATAACAAACCAAGATTTAACAATCGGTTTTGGCGGAAACATTTATTGGGATATTGTTTATCGCTGGATTAATATTGATGTCAATGTCGGCAACCTTAGATATAGTTTCTATATCTCTTTCAATGAGAACGGTGAATTTTCGGAAAGCATGATAAACTATTTTACCGGTACGAGTCAGTCGGGATACACTCCGAGCGATCCGGATTTATTAAACCCGTCAAACGAAGAGTATCCAGACTTTTTCAACCGGCTTAAAATCGAAAAGATCGATTTAAGCGATATAGCAGACAGCTATAAATATGACGGCGAAGGCAACGCGTTGTACGGCCCGGGCGGCGAAGATACATTCTTATATTTTTAACACGGCGTTCGAATAATTAACGGTTAATTCACCGAAAAACGGCAAGCACGCATGCTTGCCGTTTTTTCATTTACCGTTATAAATAACACTGATCTTTTCTTTTTCCAAATCAACCTCAATATATATCATTTCAGCTTGGAATATTCTTCGTCGGAGACGGGCTCGCACCATTCGTTTACTATATCCTCGCCGGGGACCTCTATTGCAAGATGCTGAAACCAACTGTCCTTTGCCGCGCCGTGCCAATGCTTTACTCCCTCGGGGATATTTACGACGTCGCCGGGGCGCATCTCGATGGGCTCTTTACCCCATTCTTGATACCAACCTCGACCCGCAACGCACACCAAAATCTGTCCGCCGCCCTTTTTGGCGTGGTGAATATGCCAATTATTTCTGCATGTCGGCTCGAAAGTAACATTGAACACCGTCACCTGCTCTGTGGACAAATACTTTAAATAGCTCTTTCCGCTGAAATACCGGGCATAAGCGTCGTTGGGTTCGCCCATCGGAAACACCGATAATTCTTTTTTGATTTCTTCCATAATTTTTTTACCTCTTTTTAGGTTATTTTAGACTGAGTGTTACCTGTACGCTGCCTTGACCTGCGCCGAGAAAGCTTTTCAGTTCGTCGAGGCTCGAATATTTAATCTTGCCTATCCGAGTGTACGACCAAGAATTGCTGCCGTAAAACAACACTATCTGGTTGGTTTGATATAGTATAACGTCGCCCGGCTGCGTGGTAAGCTGCGTGTGGCTTGTCGGGAGCGTGTGTCCGAGATTTCCCACCTTTTCGAATCCGCCATAATCGTTTGCGGTATATGTTATATCGCCTTGTTTAAGCAATTCCACAAGCGCCGTAACGGACGAATTTTCGGCAAGTGTTATTTCAAGTTTTTTGCCGCCTATCGATATATACATTGTTTCCTCCTCGTCTTCATTAGGTTGTTCGGGTTGTTCGGGTTGTTCGGGTTGTTCGGGTTGTTCGGGTTGTTCGGGCTGTTCGGGTTGTTCGGGCTGTTCGGTGTCATTCGGTTGCTCGGGCTCCTCCGAATCTTCAGGGTCTTCTTGGTCTTCCGACTCCTC
This sequence comes from Clostridiales bacterium, assembly GCA_022508365.1. GTDB lineage: Bacteria > Bacillota > Clostridia > Christensenellales > Pumilibacteraceae > Anaerocaecibacter. The sequence goes on from JAFLVH010000036.1 coordinate 7,519, forward strand.
CGAATCTTTCGGGTCTTCGGACGTATCGGAAACGGCAAACATAACGGTAACGCTGCCGCTGCCCAGCGCGGAAGCAAGTCCTTTTGTGTCGTCCACCCAGCCTATTCTCGTATAGGAGTACGACGAAGAAAAGGTCTCATAAAACAGCACGACGCAATTTGAGCCGTACAACATTATATCGCCTGCGTGGATTGTTTCGGGCTTGGTCGCGTTTGCAGGCAAACCGTTGCGGAGATAATTGTATTTTTCGTTACCGTTCAGCTCGCTCATTGCAAGAGAAAGCGGCAACAGCTTTTCAAACGCCTTAGCCGTGGCGTTATTCGCAAGCGTTGCGGAAAACTCGCGGCTTCCGACCGTGACGGTTATCCTAGTTCCGTCGGTCGGTTTTTCTTCGGCTTGGTCTGTCGGAGTGCAGCCGACAGCCTTGAAGGAAAAAGATAAAATTATTGCCAATAAAACCGCTATTGACTTTATTCTTTTCATTTTAATCCTCTTATACGGTCTTTATAACTTTTGCCGGGACCCCTGCCACAACGGTATTCTTAGGCACGCTTTTGGTAACAACAGCACCTGCCGCCACAACAGAGTTGTCGCCTATCGTTACGCCCGGCAATATCGTTGCATGAGCGCCTATCCATACATTGTTGCCTATGACGACAGGCGCAGGCAGCATATTGGCGCGCTTTTCGGGCAGAATGTCATGATTGAGCGTAGCTATAACCACTTGTTGCCCTATTAGCGCATTGTCGCCTATAGTGATTCCGCCCTGATCCTGAAAGCAGCAGCCGGAATTGATAAACACGTTTTTGCCGACCTTAATATTCTTGCCGTAATCCGTGTAAAACGGCGGAAACAGCGCAAAGTTTTCCACATTTCGGCCGATAAGCTCTGAGAACAATTTGCTCAATTCTTCGCCTGTGTGGTACTCGCTGTTTATGCAAAACATTATTTTGCGCGCGGCATCTGCGGTCTCGTGCATGTGCATGTGCATTTCCGATCCCGCTTCTATATAGGCTTGCTTTTTCATTTCCGATTTGTATTGTTCTGTAGTCATGGTGTGCGTTCCTTTTATACAGATATTATATAGCCGCAGACAACATTTGTCAAATATTTATATTTTACGGTTCGGCGAGTATTATTACTGTTAGATATTGACATTTTGTGCCCGGCATATTAAAATAAATATATACTTATTTAGGAGCGAATTAAATGAAACCTATTTATTTTCCCGAACCTTTTAGGATTAAAAGCGTTGAGCCGCTTAAGATTTTGACTCGGAAAGAGCGCGAACAAAAAATTGCCGCAGCAAACTACAACGTGTTCTATCTGGCGTCGCAAGACGTGTACATAGATCTGCTTACGGACAGCGGAACGGGCGCGATGAGCTCTTCCCAATGGGCAGGCGTCATGACCGGGGACGAATCTTACGCAGGCGCGGACTGCTATTACAAAGTTCAGGACGTTGCCAAAAAGATATTCGGTCTCCCCTATGTTCAGCTGGTGCATCAAGGGCGCGCCGCGGAAAAGGTGCTGCTTCCCCTCCTGCTCGACGGCAAAAAATATGCAATCTCCAACATGCACTTTGACACCACCAGAGCTCACGTAGAGCTTGCCGGGGCGAGGGCGATTGACTGTGTGGTTGCCGAGGCCTTGGACACCACAAAGTATTACGACTTTAAAGGAAATATGGACTGCGCAAGACTCGAGCAGTACATAAAAGAGCTTGGCGCGGACAATATCGGCGTAATCATTATGACGATAACCAACAACTCCGCAGGAGGTCAGCCCGTTTCCGTAAAGAATATCCGCGAGACAAGGAACATTGCGCACAAGCACGGAATCAAATTTATGATAGACGCCGCGCGCTATGCCGAAAATGCATATTTTGTAAAACAGCGCGAAAAGGAGTTTAAAAACAGCTCTATCGAGGAGATTGTTAAAGCGATGTTCGAGGATGCGGACTGCTTTACCATGAGCGCAAAAAAGGACGCCATCGTCAATATGGGCGGTCTAATCGGCTGCCGCGACGAAAAGCTGTTTGAAAAGGTTAAACAGCGTACAATCTCGTTTGAGGGGTTTGTCACCTACGGCGGAATGTCCGGACGCGATATAGAGGCGCTTGCGCGCGGACTGGAAGAAGGCATTGACGAAAACTATCTGCGCTACCGCATAGGGCAGATGGAATATCTTGCGGCTCGCCTCGAGGAGGGCGGAATTCCCTTCCAATCCCCTGTAGGCGGACACGCGGTGTTTATCGACGCAAAAAAATTGCTGCCGCACATACCCTACTACGAATTCCCTGCCCAGGCGCTTGCAATCGAGCTTTACAGGGAAGCCGGCATTCGCGCATGCGACATAGGCTCTTATATGCTGGGCAACGACCCCGACACCGGCAAACAGCTCGAGGCGGAGTTTGAGTTTACAAGGCTTGCCATTCCTCGCCGCGTGTACACGCAGTCGCACCTTGACGTGATTGCCGACGCGCTTATAAACATCAAGGAGCGCGCAAACAAAATCAAGGGCTACAAAATAATCGAAGAGCCGCCCATTTTACGGCACTTTACGGCTAAGCTGGCTCCGCTGTAATTTTAATTTAAAAAATAACACGGTTAAAAAATCGGCAAGCATTAAGTGTTTGCCGATTTTTTCTTTTTTCGCTTTTACATAACGCGCGACCCCGCACTCCTTATCGATAATTCAGATTTATTAATTATGTATTTTCTTTATTATTTCTTTATAGGTTTCGCTGCTTGTAATCTCGTCCTCGGTGGCGGAGGTTATGCCCTTCCCATCCACGCGCACGGGTTCTCCGTCAGGCGTAATCGCCGCGCCAAAGGACGGCGTGCCGTTGTCCAAATAATAATTTCCGTCAAAGTTCCGCCGTGTAACACCGTCGGAAGTAAACGCGTTTGCCTCGTAAATGTATATTCCGCATACGCCGACGACGGCGCCGTAGTAGCTGAACTCACCCGTTATCTCGCCAAGGAAAACGCTGTCTATTATGCCGCCGCCGAGGTAAACGATTTGACTTATCAAAAAGCCGAACTCGTCATAGTAATACTGGTTGAACGCCGTTTCCTGCACATATCCGCCTATGCCGCCCACGCATGAAACTCCGTCGCCGAGCGAAGCGGATAATTTCGCCCTGCTTAAGCAATTATTTGCAAACCCAAAGTAAACGTAGCGGCCGTCCGACACGGTCTGACTCATGCCGAAAATTCCGCCGACGTACGCGGTCTTTGACGTGGCGTAAAGCTCGCCTTCCGTGTAGCAGTAATTGTTTTGTCCGTCCGTGCGCGCGGCGATTCCGCCCACAATAGCAAGCTCCGCGCCGCTTGCGGAAAGGTTGCCGCTGCTTTGGCAGTACTCTACGGTGGACAGATTGTCCACGGCTATGCCGCCGACAAGCGGAGTCCAGTCTTTGTCATCCGAGGTCTGCGACAGGTTGGCGCGGTTAATCGATTTAGTCACGGTATTGTTGTTTACATAACATACGCCGCCCAGATCAAACGTATCCGAAGTGATATTGCCGGAAACGGCGCAGTCCTGCACGACGCCGTTATTTGTCCCAACTATGCCGCCGAAGGTGGCGTTTGCCTTAGTCACCCCGTCAAGCGTAAAATCGGAATAAGTCGCAGAACAGTTTTTTATTGTGCCGAACGCAGAATTACTTATAAAGCCGTTTTCCTTGACCATGCCTCCGAACACCAGCTCCGTCTGATTGTCCGCGTCTCCCTCCCTGTCCGAAAATGCGGAAACGCTGCCGAGTACATTCATCGTCACATTGGAAAATGTGCCGTAATTGGTGAGTGCGATAAACGCCGAATCCTTATCGGTATTCACGTCGGCAACGACGTGAACGGTGACGTCGGACAGCGCGGAACCTTTAGCGCAGACGGTGAATATGGGATTGCCGAAGGTCTGAATCTGCACGCCTGAAAGCGCGCCGTTAAGCGCGCCGAGCGATGAGTTTTTTTCAAAAATAAGCTTGTGCCCATCGCCATTTATCCTGCAATTAAACTTGCTTACGGAATAGTTTGCCGGAATGGTTATATCGCTTTTAAGTGTGTAAGTCTTGTTTGAGAGGAAATCGATTTGGCTTAACGAAGTAATCTGTCCTTCGTACTTACGCAGGTACGAAACGACGGAAACGGGCACCGCCACCGCCGCCGAAACAAGCGCAAAGCCGCCTACTGCCAAAGCGATGATTTTTTGCTTTGTTCTGCGGCTCAGCGGTTTTTTATCAATTATTATATTGTCGCCCTCAAAGCTGACGTTAAGCGCGTACTTTATATAGTAGACGGACTTCAGCCGCGCCTTTACCGCCTCGGACGGCTTAGCAAGCGGATACAGCTTTTTCAGCCGCTTATGTTTATCCAAAATAAGCAGCATCTCAAGCGGAGACACAATCTTATAAAAGTACAGCCTAAGGCATTTGCCTGCCGCCGCCGAAAACCGCCGCACCACGTCCACAGGCTCGTTATACGCCTCCCACGAAAAAGCGCCTTGTGCGGACACTACGTTGCGCGTTGCGGCGCTTCCGCCGATATCCTCCCACGCCGATATCTTTATAAACTCGTTTTCGTACACGGAGAGAATTCTTTTGGCTTTGTAAAGATACAACAGACTAAGCACGGGAAATCTGCCTATGCGTAGTTTGCCGCACGGGGTCTTTTCCGTCAAATCGCCAAACGCGTAGACGTCGTCATATTGTATTGCGGTAAGCAATTTTTGCGATAGAGTCTTAGCCATATCCTCAAATCGGATTTAGTCTTTTTTTATTTTTACTTTTCTGTCCGCCGCCCACTTATCGAGGATGTCAAACATATACTGCTCGTTGACGGTGCTGCCCTCAACCACCTTTTTAAGCAGCGCGGTCGTCTCGGAAAACATGGACGTAAGCGTAGCGATATCCTCGCTCTGACGGGACACCAGCTTGCTAAGCTCCTCGTTTTCCTTGCGGATGGTTTCAATCTTTTCCGCGTTTTGTGAAAGCACCGTTGCAATGTCCTTGTTGATAAAGTCGGATATTTTTTCGACGCCCGCGTTGTAGCCGTCGAGCGAACGCTGAAGCCCCTTTAGGTCGTACGAAGATTTTTTCTCCTCGATAAGCGCGTCCAGCCGCTCTATCTGCGATCTTGCCTTGCCCTCTATCTCCATGAGCGAGTCAATCCTATCCACCACGCCCGAAAAGCGCGAGGACATATCCGTCACCGCTTTGGCGTACTTTTCGCCCGACTGCGAATATTCGTCAATTCTGCGGCTGAGCTCCTGACCGCTCTTTGCCTGCGAGTTGAGAATGGAATGCACCCTATCGAGCTGAGAAGCGGCGCTGCCGGAAAAGTTTTTCGATAGCGCATCCAAGTCGTCGCGAATCTCGCCGTAGGTTTTGCTTACGGTGTGCAGGCTCTCTTGCAAAGGCGCAATAAGATTGCGGTATGCGATAAAGCTGTCGATAAGTTCTTTTACGGAATTGTCGTTCATGATTTTCTCCTCATCTTTGAGTTTGCCGCCTTAATCCCTGCGGCAAGGTCACTATAGTCGCTTTTAAGTGTGTCTATTATTATACTTTTTGCCACGTCGTTGTCCTCTACGAGCGGAAAAAATCTTACTATGTCAGGATCGAGCGCACCGCCGCGCTGCAGGCAAGCGTCCATAAGCGGAAACAGCCTTTCGTCTCCAGAACGGACAAAACACTCGCGCGCCTCGCCGTCCATGCCGTGCCGCCAGTACTCGACGCCTGCGTCGCGGTATTTTCCGTAGCGCAGGTATTTTTCGTGGACGGAAATATACACAAGCTGTTTTGCCCTAAGCTCCTCGGTGGACAGCCTGTCCGCGGCAGAACGCGCATTGTCGTATTGCTCGAGCGAACAGAACTTTTGTATGCGCTCGATAAACTCGTCGTCGTCAATCTCAATACGCCCCGCAATCTCGCGCAATAGGTTTAGCGCGTTGTCCTTATTTTTCCTGCTGAAGCATTCGTCAAACAGCTTGTCGAAAAACTTGGGATAGTCCGATTCTATGACAAACAGATATTGCCTCGCGCGCGATACCCCAACGTAAAACAGATTAAAGTAATATCTGAAAACCGAGTTCTCGTCCGCCGTCTTTCGGTTTAGCGTCATGTCGTGGAGGTACCGCCACTTTTCCGCGTTGTCGGTGAGTACGTCGGCAAGCACAACGGTGTTGCGCTCTAAGCCCTTGGCCTCGGCGACGGTAAGTATCTCGGTCTTACCCAGCACCTTTTTAAGCTTGTCCTTTTTGCTTTGCGTACCAACTATCACGGTCAGGTTTTCAAACCTCTTTTCGCCGAGCGAGTGGATAAAGCTCTTGTCCTTTACAAACACCGCATCGCTCTTTAGCGGCGAGGGAACGCTCTCGCCCTTAAGCACAAAGCTGTGCGTGCCGAACCGCTGAATATTCATTCTGCCCAAATGCTCGGCTATTTGCTCTATCCGCTGTGTGCTGCGGTAGTTGTGCTTTAGCTCGCTGACTCCCGTCACCTCGCCGTACATAAGCCGCTTTAGGTACGCAAAGCTAAAGTACGAAGGGTTTATCATCTGCAGCGCGTCGCCCACGCAAAACAGCTTTCGGCACAGCGCCTTCATTAGGCAAAGGTTTACCTGCGTAAAGTCCTGCACCTCGTCTATAACGCCTAGCGAATACACAGGCGACGAGATTGTCTTAATCACCTCGCGGCTCATAAGGTTGTTGTCGGTGTAGCCCTGCTTAATTAAAAACTCGGCGTAATCCTCCGCAATATCGAAAATAGCCTCGCACTCGCGGCGAGTAAAGCTATCCTTTCTCGCCTCGATATACTCCTGTTCGCTCATCATGTCTTGAGGAGAGGACAGCTCGTACTTGCCGAATATCATTCCGTAAATTTCTTTGTATATTATTTCGGGCGAGATGTTTTTTATGCGGTCTATCGCGCCGGAGACGCGCGCGCCTTTGCCGCCGCCGAGGTACTCGGATATAAACACGCTTTCGCCGGCGACGGGGCAAGCCGTAAACCGTTCGGCGTAAATGTCCTCTATAAGCCGATAATCCACCTTGCCCGCAAGGAATGCGGAGATGCGCTTCAACGACGAAATAATCTCGCCGTCCTCGTCCACGGTAAATGCTATGCCCAGCTTGTTTTCCACCGCTTTTTTGTGGTTGTCGTCAAGGAACACTACGTTGCCGTTTTCGTACGCCTCTACAAAGTCGTTTATATTTTTTATAAACAGCTCAACTCTATTTCGCGTTTCGGTGAGTAATCCGCGCGAAAAGGTTGTGTAAAGAACTTTGCCGCGATAGTTACGGCAGGCGCAGTACACTATTTTTTCCACGCACACGTTGGTCTTGCCGCTGCCGGCAACACCCTGCACCAACATGTTGGAATCCTCTGTCTCCACTATCTTGCGCTGCGTGTCGTTTAGGTGCGGAAAGTTAATCGCGCCGTCCGAGCCCGACACCAGGTACAGCCTTTCAAGGTCCTCTTGTTTGACGGCGCTGTCTGTTTCGTCCACGGTAAGCGAAAGCGTGCCGCGCGCAAAAACAGACTTAAGCCGCCTGTCCACGCCGCCTTCGTCAGCCTCGGCGCTTTTATAGTCGTAAAAAACTATGTCGTTTTTAGGGCTTTTTCTTCGGCACAAAAACAGCGTGTAAAGTCCGTCGTCCGTCTTTACAGTGTGACAGCCGGAAGAAATTCCGGACCGAATGACGCCCTCCGCCACGCGCGAAATAAACGCGTCAATCCCTGCGATTTTGCGCGTATTGCCGACAAACCCCTCCGTCTTGTAAATGCTTACCTCGGAGGACAGCGCTATCTTTTTTGTGTCAATTGTTATCGTCATAGTACCGTAAGTCCGTCGATATAAGAAGAAAAATCCGCAAGCGGAAAGGGCGCGTCCGTAAACGCCTTTAGCCGTGTATCCGTCATGGTGGAATTAGATAGGTCAAAGGATATGGGCGATTTGGTGCGGAATTGAGCGTATATATCCGCCTCCATGCGCTGCTTCTCCGCCTTTTCCGCACGGGATAGCAGCCGCTTTTTAAGCGTTTCCATAGCGCGTTTTTTGTTGGCGAGCTGACTCCTTTCATCCTGGCAGGTCACGACAATTCCGGTCGGAATATGCGTTATGCGAATTGCCGAATCGGTCTTGTTTATGTGCTGACCGCCCGCGCCGCTTGACCGGAATATGTCTATCCTAAGATCGCTTTCGGAGACGGTGGGAACGCTCGCCGCAAGTGTGACCGCAAAGCACAGCTCCTCGTGCTTTCCGTCTTGAGTATAAACCTTGTGCGCGCCGGTGACGGCGGACAGCCGAGCGATTATATCATCGCCATTCGCAATAAAGGACGCTTCGCGCAAAACGCCTTTATTGTACTCGGCGTTTTCGTCCTCTATCCTCACTCCGCGCGAAATAAGATAATCCTTGACGAGCGCAATAAATGCCGAGCCCGGCTTGGATGCGGCGGCGGAAAACTTACACCGACAATACACGCGCTCTTCTATATGCTTGCAGCCTATCGCGTCCGCCAATACATCGGATTTTTCAGCAGCTCTGCGCTTTAGTAGAGCAATCTCCTTGTAGATATCGTCGCGCTCCTCGCCCGTCGCTTCCGACAGCAGAAGCTCCGCCTCTTGTTCGTCACGCAAAGCGGCTTTTAAATCGGAAAGAATATCCCTGATATTTTTTAGATTGTTGTACGTCGATAAGACGGACAGATAATACGCCTTGTCCGCCTGCACCTCGGGATATTCCAAAAGCTCCGCCGTCTCGTCAAAAGCCTCGGTCGCTTTTTCCGCCGCGGTTATTATATCGCCGTAAACTCCGCACATGCAAAAATTATATCATATTTTTACATTGCTGTCAAACGCGAACTTTTACTGAAAAAAACGACGAGAACAAAGTCCTCGCCGCTTTTGTTTTTACGCAATTTGCGTTACTTTGTAGCCGGCGTCTTCCACCGCTTTTGTCAGCACGTCGTCAGCGACAGGCTTAGCAAGCGTGACCTTTGCCGTGCCGCTCGCGTGGCTGACTTCGGCAAGGCTCACGCCGTCTACGGCTTCCAATGCCTTTTTTGTGTGCATTTCGCAATGTCCGCACATCATGCCTTCGATCTTGAGAGTTTTTTCCATTTTTGTCTCCTTTTTTATTTTATTTTTGACCTTTCGGTCGTTATGGCTGTTATGAGGATTGATTAGGTTTAGCCTAAGCGCGTTCATGACGACGCAAAAGCTGGATAGGCTCATAGCCGCTGCGCCGAACATAGGGTCGAGCTGCCAGCTAAAGCCGGGCGTAAGCGCTGCGAGCGGAATAAACACGCCTGCCGCAAACGGAATAAGCAAGGCGTTGTATATAAACGCCCAAAACAAATTTTCGTGAATGTTTCTTAGCGTCCTTCGGCTAAGCCTAATCGCGGCAGGCACGTCCAAAAGCGAGTTCTTCATAAGCACGACGTCCGCCGCGTCGATGGCTACGTCCGTTCCCGCGCCTATTGCAATGCCTATATCCGCGGAAGTAAGCGCCGGCGCGTCGTTTATGCCGTCGCCCACCATAATCACCTTGCCCTTTTGCTTAAGCTGTTTTATGGCGTTTTCCTTGCCGTCGGGCAGCACTCCGGCAATAACATCGTCTACGCCCGCTTTTTCCGCAATCGCCTTTGCCGTGCGCTCGTTATCGCCGGTAAGCATAACTACGCTTATCCCCATGTTTTTCAGCTCTTGTATCGCCTGCGGACTGTCCTCTTTTATAACGTCCGCAACTGCTATTATTCCGATAAACTTGCCGCCGTATGCAAAAAACAGCGGAGTCTTGCCCTCCTCGGCGAGGCGGTCGGATTGCACCTTGATTTCGTCCGAAACGTCAACATGTGTCCGAATATATGCAAGGTTTCCGCCGCACAGCTTTTTTCCTCCGAGCTTGGCGGTAAGGCCGCTACCCGGCAAAGCTTGAAAGTCCGTAGCTTCCTCCGAAGTCACACCCAGTTCATCCGCTCTTTTTATCACTGCCTTTGCAAGCGGATGCTCGCTTTTTTGTTCGAGCGAATAGGAGAGAGAAAGCAGCTCGTTTTCCGTCACGCCGCCCACAGGCAGAATATCCGTCACCTGCGGCTCGCCCTTAGTAATCGTTCCCGTCTTATCCAATACAACGTACTGCGCCCGACCGGTTATTTCAAGCGAGGCGGCGGTCTTAAACAGAATGCCGCATCTTGCGCCCTTGCCGTTGCCCACCATGACGGCGACGGGAGTGGCAAGTCCCAGCGCGCACGGGCAGCTTATTACAAGTACGGAGATAGCGCGCGCGAGCGCATAGCCGACGGCAAACTTTCCTACAAACAACCAAACGACAAAGATCACAAGCGCAATGCCTATAACCGCGGGCACAAAAACGCCCGACACCTTGTCGGCAATCTTTGCAATGGGCGCCTTTGTGGCGGCGGCGTCACTTACCATCTTGATTATCTGCGATAGCGTGGTGTCCTCGCCCACACGCGAAGCCTCGCAGCGGATAAAGCCCGACGTGTTGATAGTACCTGCCGAAACCGCGCTCCCCACCGTTTTATCCACGGGCACGCTCTCGCCCGTCAGCGCCGATTCGTCAACCGCGCTGTCGCCCTCTACAATAACGCCGTCTACGGGGATGCTTTCGCCCGGACGGACCACATAAATATCGCCCTTTTTCACCTGCTCGATAGGCACGGTTACTTCCTCGCCGTCACGCACGACTGTTGCCGTTTTGGGCGCAAGCTTCATAAGCCCTTTTAGCGCGTCGGTTGTCTTTCCCTTGGAACGCGCCTCAAGCATCTTACCGAGCGTTATCAGCGAAAGGATTGTTGCCGCGGACTCAAAGTAGAATTCGTCCATGTACGGCATGGCGGCCATAGCGCCACCTTTAACTTGCGCGTCGGTCATAATAAACAATGCTACCACGCTGTAAATAAATGCGGCGGACGCGCCCAGCGCCACAAGCGCATCCATATTTGGCGCGCGCTTTATCAGACTTTTAAACCCGTTTACAAAAAACTTCTGATTGATTACCATTATGGCAACGCACAAAAGCAGTTGTACTATTCCCATCGCAACGTGGTTGCCGTTAAAGAACGAAGGAATCGGCCAGCCTAACAGCATGTGCCCCATGTGAATATACAAGAGCGGCAGCAAAAACACCAGCGAGGCAATAAGCCGCGCCAAAAGCTTGGGCGTTTCCCTGTCCTTAAGATCGTCCTCGGAAGCGGATTTACTTGCCTCCTTCTGCGCGCCCTTAAGCGTCGCGCCGTAGCCCGCAGCTTTAACCGCCTCTATTATTTGTTCGGGAGATGCGGTGCCCTCGACACCCATGGAATTGGTCAAAAGACTGACCGACACCGAGGAGACGCCTGCCACCTTGGACACGGCCTTTTCCACGCGCGCACTGCACGCCGCGCAGCTCATTCCCGTTACCGAATACTGTTCCATAC
>JAFLVH010000037.1 GCA_022508365.1 Clostridiales bacterium
TGCTTCCGTGGCTCAGTTGGTAGAGCAGCTGATTCGTAATCAGCAGGTCGGCGGTTCGAGTCCGCCCGGGAGCTCCAAACCCCTCGCTTACGAGGGGTTTTGTTTTGTAAAGAATGCTTCCGTGGCTCAGTTGGATCAGCTGATTCGTAATACTCGCTTCGCTCGTGCTTCGTAGCAGCAGAATTCGGTGCTTTGCACCGACAGTCATGCGGACTGCGGCGGTTCGAGTCCGCCCGGGAGCTCCATAAAAAACCGCCGAGAGGCGGTTTTTTAAATGAAGCGCCGCTTGCGCGGCATGAAGAATGAAGACACTTCGTGGAGCAGCACGAAGACGCTCGTAAACTCGCTAATGATTGTCGGCGCTTCGCTTCATTTTTCATTAGCGCTTCGCGCGTCTTCATTTCTTCATTCAAAAAATCTGTCAGCTATTTTTTGGAAGTAATAAGTAATAATGATACCCAATATAAAAACAAGGCTCAAGTATTTACTCGAGCCTTGTTTTTATTGGTTATTACTTTCTATTGATATACGCCTTTATTCCGTCTTTTAGTCGGTTTAGTCCGTCCTTCATTCTGTCGCGGCTGCAGGCTATGTTCATGCGCACAAAGCTTTTTCCGTTGCCTCTGTACTGTGCGCCTTCGGATAAAATCAAGCCGCTTTTTGCTCGGATAAATTCGCACAGCTCGCTTGAATTGTCGGTGAAGACGGAGCAATCAATCCACAGCAGATATGTGGCGTCTGCCTCCACAAGACGCGCCGTGGGAATGTTCTTTTTTATAAATTCCGCAGCTACACGGCGGTTTTCCGCAAGATAGTTTTTCAGATCGTCCAGCCACTGTTCGCCGTGATTGAACGCCGCGACGGTGCCGTGTACTGCAAAGCAGTTTGGCTCGGCAACCTCCACGGAATTCAATCCGCGCACAACCGTTTCGCGCAAGCGTTTGTTCGGCACAAACACGGCGGCGGATTGCAGACCTGCCAAGTTAAACGCCTTGCTCGCGGATATACAGGTTATGCTTATTTCCGCGCAGTCCTCGGAAGCGGAGGCAAACGGGGTGTAAGAAACATTCGGTAGAGTCAGGTCGCAATGGATTTCGTCTGACAGGACCACAACGCCGTGTTTTTTACACAGCGCGCCTATCGTTTTCAGCTGTTCCTTTGTCCACACCGTTCCCGTTGGGTTGTGCGGATTGCAAAGTATCAGCATTGTCGTCAGCGGATTACACAGCGCCTTTTCCAAAGCGTCAAAGTCAAGGCTGTATTTGCCGTCGTTGTAGACTAGCTGACATTCCAAAGTGTGGCGACCGAAGTTTTCTATCGAATGGAAAAAAATATCGTACACCGGGGTCAGGACGGCAACGTTGTCGCCGACATTGGTAAGGCGCTGTACAAGGCAGGAAATTGCCGGCACAACGCCCGTGCAAAACTGCAACCACGATTTGTCTATTGAGTAATTGTGCCGACGCTTCCACCAGCCTATTATGGCGTCGTACCACTCGTCGGGCACGATAGAATAGGCGTATATTCCGTGTTTTGCGCGAGAAATCAACGCCTCGGTGATTTGAGGCGCGGTGGCAAAATCCATGTCGGCTACCCACATGGGCAGCTCGTTATCTTTAACGTCCCATTTGAGCGATTGCGTTCCGCGGCGATCGGGCGTATTGTCAAAATCATAGGGCATAGATATTTCTCTCCCTCTTTTTATTAGTTCTTTTTTCGGCAGACTATTACAGTCTTGCCGGCGTCCACCTTGTCCTTTTCTATAATCAGCTTGTCTATTGTATCCGCGGTGATGGTGCCGCCCGAGGGGTTAAGCACGCTGTCTATGCGGCCGTCTATATCCGCCTCCACGGTGGAATATTCAAACGCGAGGGTGGTGTTTAACAGCTTGCAATTTTTTAGTACAAGGTTGTCTATGTAGCACAGACCTTGAAGGCTTTCTATCGTGCAGTTTATAAGCGTGAGGTTTTTGGAATTCCAGCCGAGGTACTCGCCGGAGATAAAGCTGTCATAAACGGTAACGTTTTCGCAGTTCCAAAACGCGTCCTTTGTAAGTAGGCGCGAGTTTTTGATTGTCATATTTTTTACGCCGTCAAAGCCGTAATTGCCAACAAGCTCCAGTCCGTCTATCTCAACGTTTTGCGACAGCATGGCAAAGTAATCGCCGCAAGCTGTGGCGTTTTTCATAGTAACGCCGTCGCACCACCACAGGGTTTCGCTTGCGTGCGGCATTGTCACGTTTTCGAGCGAAATACCCGACGCCTTGCGAAATGTCTTGGGCGCGGCAATCGCGCAGTCTTTGAGTGAAATATTGTGCGTGTACCAAATTCCGGCGCGCGCGGTCTCAAACAGGGTGCAGCCTGTGAGCTTGATATCCTTGCTGTACCACAGCGGATACTTCCACTTGAATAGACTGCCGGACAGAATGATGTTTTCGCTCTCTTTAAGTGGGGATTCGCCGTCCGCAAATGTGCAGTCCGTTATTTTCATGTCGCGTGCAAAAAACAGCGCGCGCTCACCGGTGAGTAATTGTTGTTTGATTTCCTTCATGATATCGCTTTCTCATTTTGATTTTCCGCATTAGTGCGAATTTAATTATAGCAAATACTCTTTTGCTCGTCAACAGAAAACGCATAAATCCTATCAAAATAATAGGAATTACGGCAAAAGTTTTTTTCGACAGAGCTTAAAAATTTTTTATAAGTATTGCCTTTTTTTAAGCGTTGTGATATATTATGTGTGATATTTTTTTGTGGAGAATTTTCGATGAATATTCAAGTCACATATCTCCGTGCGCTCAACAACGTATCGCAGGAGCTGAAGGTAGAAAAGGAAAAGATAAAAAGCGGGGCGGAATCGTTTTGGACGCTCGATGCTTTGTTGAACGTTGTCCAGCCAGAATTTAAGACGCTGATGATGTACGCAAGCAGGGGCGAGGTGTATTTTCAGTACGGCAGCGACCACAGACAATTGGAATCCACTGTGTTTATTCTAAGCAGTCTGGCGGCTTTGGCTCAAACCGACCTTGCCAAGAGCATTCTGGAGTTTCAGGAGCTGTATAACAACATTTAGTAAGTTCAGAGTTTATAGTTAATAGTTCGGAGCGAGGCGACAAGTTGCCATTTAAAACACTCTAAGCAGAAGCCCACTTCTTTGCAAAAAGAATTGGGTTTTTTCTTGCATTTTAGTGTGTCATATGGTATAATATACGAGTGGAATTATGATTGATATTGAAGAGATTTTAATCAAGCACAAGTTCAAGTATAAAAAGGCGTACGGACAGAATTTTATATTCGACGAGGATATACTTGACGAGATTGCGGCTGCCGGCGGTGCGGACGGCAAGCGCGTGGTGGAGATTGGCGCAGGCGGCGGCAGTCTTTCGCGCGCAATAGCCAAGCGCGCCGAAACGCTTTTGGCGTTTGAAATCGACGAGACGCTCTTTCCCGTGCTTGAGGAAACTTTGCACGAGTTTGACAACGTATTGCTGTTTAGCAACAACGTTTTGGAGCTTGGTATCGATACGGTGGACATGATGGTGGGTGGGCCGTACGTTGTTATAGCCAATCTGCCGTACTACATAACCACACCGCTTATATTCTTGTTTTTGCGGTCGGAGATGTGTTCGTCGATTACCTGCCTTGTGCAAAAGGAAGTTGCGGACAGAATTTGCGCTACAAGCGGCAGCGACTTCGGCGCGCTTTCGGCTTCCGTTCAGGCGGTGGCGACGCCCACAAAGATTCGCGATATCAAGTCTTGGGAATTCACGCCCATGCCGGACGTTGACAGCACGCTTATCAGACTGGACCGCATAGACGGAGCTTTTTTAACCGACAACCTTGACGCGTTCATCAAGCTGTGCTTTGCGCAAAAACGGAAAACGCTTGTAAACAACCTGACCGCCGCAGGCATAAATAAACAAGACGTGTTGTCTGCCCTTGAGTCGCTCGGCTTTGCCGCCAACTCTCGCGCGGAGGAGCTAGGCGCAGTGAACATTCGCTTGCTAGGCGAAAAACTTGGGAAAGCTTAGAGAAATGCTGAATGATAGGTGATTAAGCCGCACAGTCCTTAAAAGTGCAAAGCGTAAATCCTTAGTCTTGTCATCCTGAGCGAGCGCCGTCGGCGCGCAGTCGAAGGGTCTAATCTTGTTAATATTATCTGCGCACTATAGCGCAAAGGAGTATATATGCAAACCTACGGAATTGAAAAGTACGGGATTGTAAGTCCCAAAAAGGTGGAGCGCAATCTCTCGCCCGCAGTGTTGACCGAAGAGGCGCTCAAGACAGAGCCGTCCGCGCTTACGGACACCGGCGCATTGCTTGTGGAGACCGGCGCATACACCGGCCGTTCGCCCAAGGACCGCTTTATCGTGGACGAAAAGGGTGTGTCCGAAAAAATCGACTGGGGCACCGAAAACAAGAAGTTTCCGCTTGACAAGTTTGAGCTCATCTACAAAAAGGTGGGCGAGTATCTGTCCGGCAAAAACGTTTACTTGTTTGACGGCTTTGCCGGCGCCGATCCCAAGTACCGCGTTTCGGTGCGCGTAATCAACGAGTACGCATCCGAAAACCTGTTTATGAACAACATGCTTATTCGTCCGACAGAGCAGGAGCTTAAAGGCTTTAAGGAGGATTACACTGTTATTGCCGTCCCGGGTCTCAAGCTCGACCCCAAGGAGTGCGGCACCAACAGCGAGGCGGCGATCCTTCTGTGCCTAAACAAAAAGCTTATTCTTGTCGTCGGCTCCAAGTACGCGGGCGAGATGAAAAAATCGGTGTTCTCGCTTATGAACTATCTGCTTCCGCAAAAGGGAGTGCTCGGCATGCACTGCTCCGCCAACATGGCGCTTGACGGCAGCGGCGACACCGCGCTGTTCTTCGGACTTTCCGGCACGGGCAAGACCACACTTTCCGCCGACCCCAAGCGCGGACTTATCGGCGACGACGAGCACGGCTGGTCTGACGACGGTATATTCAACATCGAGGGCGGCTGCTATGCAAAGTGCATAGACTTAAGCAAAGAGCACGAGCCCGAAATCTACGGCGCAATCCGCTTCGGCGCGCTTGTGGAAAACGTAGTTATGGATCCCGTGACGCGTAAGCCCGACTACAAGGACCGCTCGCTCACCGAAAACACGCGCGTATCGTATCCCATTGACTTTATCCCCAACAAGGTGGTGCCCTCTGTCGGCAAGCACCCCAAGACGGTTATATTCCTCACCGCAGACGCGTTTGGCGTACTTCCGCCCGTTGCCAAGCTCACCAAGGAGCAGGCCATGTTCTACTTTGTGTCCGGCTACACCAGCAAGGTGGCAGGCACAGAGCGCGGAATAACCGACCCGGTAAGCACCTTCTCCACATGCTTCGGCGCGCCGTTTATGCCGCTTCCTTCCTCCGTGTACGCAAAGCTTTTGGGCGAAAAGATAGAAAAGCACGGATCGAGCGTGTACCTAATTAACACCGGCTGGACGGGCGGTGCGTACGGCGTGGGCAAGCGCATGAGCCTGCCCGCAACACGCGCAATAGTCACCGCCGCGCTCGACGGCACGCTTGCTAATGTGGAGTACGAGGTAGAGCCTTTCTTCGGGCTTGCAATTCCCAAGTCTTGCCCCAACGTGGACAGCACCATCCTCAATCCCAAGAACGTTTGGAAGGATAAGGCCGAATACGACCGCCTTGCCAAAAAGCTTGCGCACGACTTTGCCGAGAATATCAAAAAGTACAACCTTGACGAGAAGATTGTTGCGGCAGGACCGAAAGCGTAGAGAGTCCTGAGTTAAGAGTTCAGAGTAATTTTGAGCGCGAAGCGCGAACGTATTTCTTATCATTTATTTAAATTAATTAAAATTCCGTCGTTTTGCGGCGGATTTTTATATGGAAGAATTTTTACAAATGTATTGAAATCACCGATACTATGTGCTATACTAACACTGCAAATATTTTTACATACGGAAGGTGTATTTTGGAAAGAAAAGCCGGTGTTTTAATGCACATATCGTCGCTGCCCAATAAGCGCGGGATAGGGTCGTTCGGTAAGTCAGCATATGAGTTTGTGGACTTTTTGGAAAAATCGGGATTGTCGCTGTGGCAGGTGCTGCCCATGTGTCCCACGTCGTACGGGGATTCGCCCTATCAATCGCCCAGCGCGGTCGCCGGCAATCCGTACTTTATTGATTTGGATATTCTCATCGAGGAGGGCTTGCTTAAAGAGCAAGAGGCGCCCGTTTACGAGATTAATGATATAGACTATGCCGGAATTTACTACGAGCGGTTTGCCACACTTAAAAAGGCTTTCCGCAGGTTTAAAAAAGCGGTACCCGAGGATTACGAAAAGTTCAAGGCGGACAACGCGTTTTGGCTGGACGATTACGCGCTGTTTATGGCGCTTAAGGAAGCGCACGATATGCAGCCCTGGTATACCTGGGAGCCCAAGTATATGCACCGCACGGGGTCTGTGACTAAATTCGCGAACGCTGCGGAATTCCACAAATTTTTGCAGTACGAGTTTTTCCGTCAATGGCTTGCGCTAAAGGAGTACGCCAATAAAAAGGGCATTAAGATAGTAGGCGACATGCCCATCTACGTCGCGCACGATTCGGTGGAGGTGTGGGGCAATCCCAAGCAGTTCCTTTTAAACGAGGACCTGTCCAAAAAAGTGGTTGCCGGCGTTCCGCCCGACTACTTCTCCGCTGACGGACAGCTCTGGGGTAACCCCATTTACGACTGGAACTACATGAAAGAAACAAACTACGAATGGTGGGTCATGCGCATGAGTATGGCGCTTAAATTGTACGACGTTGTGCGTATAGACCACTTCCGAGCGTTTGCCGACTACTACGTAATTCCTGCGGAGTACACCAACGCAAAGGTTGGGGAATGGAAGCCCGGCCCGGGCATGGCGCTGTTTAACGTGATCAACAGCAAGCTGAATAACCCCGCGATCATCGCAGAGGACCTCGGCGAGCTGCACGATTGCGTGAGGGAGCTTGTGCGCGAAACAGGCTATCCCGGCATGAAGATAATGCAGTTTGCGTTTGACGGCGATCCCAAAAACGACTTTTACTACACCAACTACAATACTAATTGCGTCGCGTATACCGGCACGCACGACAACGACACGACGCGCGGCTGGTTCGATTCTCTGCCCGCACATCAAAAGGACTTGGTGCGACGCACTATGAACTATTACGGCGACGACGTCACAGGCGAAATAATAGAACGGCTGTTCTCCTCCGCTGCCGATACGGTAATAATCCCCATGCAGGACTTTTTGGACCTTCCCACGTCGGCGCGAATGAATACGCCGTCCACGCTCGGCGGCAACTGGGCATGGCGTTCCGCGCCCGATTGGGAAAAGCTCGACGGCAAAATAAGAGAAATGCTCGCTAAATACAATCGGTTGTAAAAAAGCAATCAAAAAAACCGACGAGCACGCAAGCTTTGTCGGTTTTTGCTTACGCTATAAATAGCATACGACGGATTAAGCGCCTTGGCGGAAAAAAATTCAACCGCTATAACCTATTCTTATGTCGCCGCATATAATATCGGAGTACGAGAAGGAAACAAGGTCCTCGCCCGAGCGAAATGTGAACACGTACGGAAAAAGATCGACGATTTGTCCGTCAAGCCGTACTATTTGGTTTCGGCCCTTGTTGACGGCAAGCTGAAGGTTTTTGCCTCTCAGTCCTTCGATTTTGCGTTTGACTTCTTGTATATTTACGGCGCGACGGCGCATAATATCCTCCGATAGGTGATATGTACATAATTGTCGCCAAAACTCGAAAAAATATACTCGGAAAAATTTTTTGATATAACTTGAATTTTTTTCCTAAAACAACGTAAAAACAGTTTACAAACTCAAATAAAACGCATATAATATGTGCGATTCGGAGATACATCTATGAAAAAAGACAAGACAGCCAAAGAAGAGCGCCCGGTATACATCATCTGCCCGCGCTGCGAAATCAACTACATTGATAAGCGCGAAAAGCTTTGCGACGTGTGTAAGGCGGAAATGGGTATAGGCGACCCTTCCATTCTTTTGCCGGAGGACGATGAGGACGGCGCGCGCATCTGTCCCGTCTGTCACGTCAACCTGTTAGGCGAGGACGAAGACGTGTGCTTTGAATGCCGCAAAGAACAGGAGGAAAAGGAAAAGGAATCCAAAGAGGTCGACGAGGACGACGAGGAAAACACCGGCTGGGATCCGTACGACGACGAGGAGGAAGAGGAAGTGCCCGACGGCATGAGAGAATTCCTCGAGGACGAAGAAGAGGAAGAGGAAGAAGAGGAAGACGAAGTGGAAACCGTGGACGACGAGCCCGACGACTTCGACTTTGACGTAGACCCCAACGATTACGAAGAGGACGAAGAATTCGACGACGACGAAGACTAAACAAAAAGCTCATTGCTGTGTGCAATGAGCTTTTTTAATGAATAGATAATAAATAATAGATAAGAATGAATAAATTACGGACTGCGCGCAAGCGCGCCCTTACAAAACTAATTTAGCCGCTTTAGCGGCAAACCGACATTATTGTCTATTATTTCTTATCTATTATCTATTCATTTTTTGTTATATCTCCGCACTCCGTCGAATATCATATAGCGATAAACTATTTTAAGGAGTGCATTATGCCCGAAAACATCAACATAAAAAGCGATCAAATTGCATGGATTGCGCGCGGTCAGGCGGTGGTAGAGGCGCGCCAACCGATAAACAGCGATGCCAAGATTCTTTCCGCGTACGCAACTGCGGTGGTGAACCCGAGCGAAATATTTGCCGGCGAGGTGCGATACGTAGGCAAGGTTACGTTCGACTTAGTGGTGTCGGTTGACGGCGCGATAAATACCGTAACCGCGGTAGCCGAGTTTTCCGACAAAATCACGTCGCCGCAGATTACCGCCGGCACTTCGGCTACGCTCATGCCCGAAGTTATCAATGTGGAGGCGACGGTTGAGGGCGGCACGCTTAAGGCGGTTGCGGTTGTTGATACTTCCGTTATCGCAGTTGTTGATACGCAGGAATCGCTTTTGTCTCAGCCGGACGAGGGCATTTATGCTGAAAAGCGAGTGGTAAGCTACAGCACATTGTCCGCCGAGGAGAGCGAAACGCTGTATATAACCGACAGCGTGGGCATGACGGGAGTGACGGAAGTGCTGTCCTCGGTGGGACGCGCGGTGGTGACAGGCGTGGAGTGCTTGAACGGAGAAATCAAGACGTCGGGCGCGGTCTACACCTTTGCCGTAGTCAGGAGCGACGACACCGTTTCGTCCTTGCGCATTATCACGCCGTTTGTCAAGAGCATAGCCGCACCCGTGCATGACGGCGACACCGCGTTTGTGTTTGCCTCCGTCACCGATTCTTCCGCAACGCCTATATCCGGCGAAAACAGAATAGAGGTTGCGGCGACACTGCGGCTTAACGCCATTGCGCTTACGTCGGTTTCCGCCGAAGTCGTTACCGACGTGTTCTGCGCCGACAACGAGATAGAAAAGACCGAAAAGTCCGTCAAGTGCATCACCGCAGGACCGCTTACCACGGTCATAGATACGGTGGACGGACAAATCCCCATCGAGGCGGATAGGCTTGCCGCAGACAACGTACTGTGCGTGACAGGCACGTTCTGCCAGCTTACTTCGGCAAAGATAGAAGATAGGCGAGTAAATGTAGAAGGTCTTGTAGGCGGAGATATAGTCTACTACAATGCCGAGCATAACGCCACGGACGTGCTGTCTTTCCGTCTACCGTTTAGTATGCCGCTTGCAAACCATACCGATGCCGAGGACGTTACCGCCTTTGCGACAGTCACAGACGTAAATGTAAAGGTGCGGCGCGAATCGGTGTTTGACATCAAGGCCGAGGTCGCATTCACTTTGTTCTTGTCAACCGCTACGGAAATTAGCTGCATATCTGCTGTGGAAAAGGGCGAGCCGCTTGCACGTCCCGACGCGTCGGTCATCATTCATATCACAAGGGATGGCGAAACTCTGTGGCAGGCCGCCAAGGCGCTTTGCTGTTCGCCCGAGCGCGTCACCGAGCAAAACTCCGCCACGCCGCCGTACTCCGAGGGTCAGAGGCTGATAAACTTCTGTAACAAATAAAATATAATGAAAAAACGCAAAAGGGCAGTCGATAGGGACTGCTCTTTTTTTGCGTTGACATTATTTAGTAATCGGTGTATAATTGCGGTATGAGTAACACAGTAAAATTGCGCGCATTCGCCAAGGTCAATCTTTCGCTTAATATCACCGGCCGAGACGAGGTTAAGGGCATGCACATGCTTGACAGCGTGATGATGTCCGTCGATTTGTTTGACACAGTCACCGTCGCCAAGCGCGACGACGACAAAATCAATGTCAAGTTTATCGGCGCGGACGTTGGCGAGGATAACACCGCGTACAAGGCGGCGCGCGCCGTCATGGACATAATCGGCGGACACGGTTACGACATAACGGTGGAAAAGGGCATACCCATGGGCGCGGGCTTAGGCGGCTCGTCTGCGGACGGCGCGGCGGTGCTTCGCGCGCTCGACGTCTTTTACGGGCTGCGCGCTCGCGGCGTGGACCTGCAAAAGGTGGCGCTTTCGGTCGGCTCGGACGTGCCGTTTATGCTTACCGGCGGACTGGCGCGCGTTAAAGGCTTCGGCGACGATCTGTTCTTTATAGAAAACAAGCTGAAGCTGTTTATCGTCGGCTTGATGGGGAGAAGCGTTTCTACGGCGGCGGCGTACAAAAAATTCGACGAGATTTATCCTTCCTTTGCGTTTTGTCCTACAGATACGGACAAGCTGTGTAATCTTCTTCTCGACGGCGACGAGGTAGCGATAAAGCATCTCGGCAACGCGCTGTATGAGCCTGCCGTACACTTTTCGCCGGAGATAAAAGCCAACGCCGAAGCGCTCACTTCGTACGGTGCGGAGGCATGTCTTACCGGGTCGGGCGGCATGGTGCTCGGCTATTTTACCGACATTCAACGGTTTTACGAGTGCTATTCGGCGTTAAAGGACAAGGCGCGCGTTTTTGCCCCGGTCGGGACGGGAATACTGCACGAGCGCGTCGATTAATTTTAAAACCGAAGTAAACAAAAAAGCGGCGTTTTTTCGGATATTTTAAATTCGGAAATTCAAAAAACGCTTTAATTTACTTGCGTTTTGTACTGCGGATTGGTATAATGAGAGTATGAAAAGTGTCGAATTAAACTCGAATTGGAATGTGACGGTCGGTGAGGAGACTGTGGCCTGCAACCTTCCTTACGATGCAACCGCAGGTGCCGCACGCGATTACGCCTGTTCCTTCGGCAATCTCAACGGGTATATCCCGTCAGAGCATGCCGTTTTTACGAGAAGCCTGCCTCAAGTAAAAGAGGGCAACGGCTTGGTCGACATAAAAATAACGGGGGTTTGCGGCTACGGCGAAGCTTTTGTCAACGACAAGAGCATAGGTCTGCTTAACGGCGGATTTGCTCCGCACGTGTTTGAAGCCGATCTGTCCGGCGCGCGCAACACGCTTAAGCTTGTTCTTACCACAACGCCCGAAATGTCGGATAAGTATTTGGGACTCGGTATCGCCGGCGGTGTGGAGCTTATCACTGCCGAGGGTATTCCGTACGGCGTTGATTATCCGTTTGTAAAGACGGCGGTCGTGGGCGACAGGGTGTATGCCGACACCGAAGTAACCGTGTTTAATAACGGGGACAAGCCGCAAAAGCTCATACTTGAATGCACGGTGCTTTCCGCGCGCGGCAAACGCGCCGGCAAAAAGCAGCGCAAGTTATATATTCGTGCCGGTCAGCACAAGACCGTAAGCGTGCGCGTTCGCATAGTCAACGCGTACGAATGGTCGCCCGACGATCCGTACATGTACACCATGTCGGCGCGGCTGTTTTCCGCTACTGAAGAGAGCGAGCCGTCCACTGTCACAACACGGTTCGGCGTTGTGTCGCGCATGCTGTCCCCGACGCGCGGCATGTATATTAACAACAGAAAAACCCTGCTTATGGGCGCGTACCTGTCGCATGCGGACGTTGCGCTCGGCGCCGTGTCGCTGTACTGCAACGAAAGGCGCAAGCTGGAAGGACTTAAGGAAATCGGCTACAACGCCGTGCACTTTGTGGGCTGTCCCGCAGCCGCAACGCTTGACGCTTGCGACGACGTGGGCATGTATGCGTTTGTCGATTTGTTCCCTGCTTTGAGCGAGCCCAAGGCGCCGCTCGGCGGGGTGTTCTGCGACCGTCGCTACTACTCGGTGTTCCCCAAGATTGCGGAGCTCAGGAACCATCCGTCCGTCACCGTTTACGGCGTTGCGGACGACATTGCGGAGTGCTACAACCGTTACGACGGGCACGAGCTTATCCGCGCGATTGCGGATAGAATCAGAGAGATAGACAATACCCGTCCCATCACCGTATCCACGCGCGAGCGCGTGCCGAGTGCGGACGAGCTGCTTCAGGTAGGCAGCCGCAAGACTGTGTTTAATTCCGACGCGGACGCTATCAATGCTGGCAGGGAGAAAAACCTGTTTGACGAACTGACGGCCGGCGCATTTGAGGCGGTTGACATTTGCGGCTTCAATTATTTGTATTCGATGTACGAGACCGAGCTTAACAAGCGCAACAGGCTTGTGCTGGGCTCGAGGACGGACAGCGCTCACGCGTTTGACAGTCTGGACGCCACCGAAAAGAACGACCGCGTAATAGGCGACTTTAACGAGTGCGGCATAGACTATCCGGGCGGCGGCAAGCTGAACGAGATAATCGTCACCTTCGGCGATTTGGACGCCATAGGCTGCGAAAAACCGCAGAGCGTGTACAAGCGGATTTTGCTCGGCGAAAAGGGCATAGCGTACATTGTTGTGCGCGACCCGTCCACCGGCGAGCCGATGCATATGTGGAACTGGCCGCGCCACCTCGGTCAAAAGGTGGACGTGGAGGTTTACACCTCCGGCGACGTTGTGGCGTTGTATCTGGACGGACGAATCGTCGGCAGAAAGCTTGCCGGCAAGGTGAATAGGCACATAGCCAAGTTCAGTGTGGATTACTATCCCGGCACGCTCGAGGCCGTAGCGTACTTTAAGGGCACGGAGTGTGCGCGCTCTACGCTTAAGTCCGCTTCTTCGCCCAAGATGATCAAGCTGTCCGCGTATTCAAAAAATCTGTCGATATCGCGCGGCGACGTCGGTTTTGTGTATATAGACGTTTGCGACCGCGACGGCGAGCTTGTTCCGTACGCCATGCGCGAGCTTAGCGTTTCCGTCACGGGCGGAGAGCTCGTAAGCCTAATCAACGCCGACCCGATGCTCAGGAAAAACTCGTTTGATTCCTGCCCGGCGTACGGCGGAAGAGCGCTGGCGGTCATTCGTCCCGACCCTGCGGAAGTAAAGGCAGTGGTAAAGGTAACGGGCGACGGACTATTAGCATCGAGAGTGTCGTTCAAGATAAAAAATTAACGCAGTATAAACAGCGAATTAATATTGTAAAAACGGTTATAATCTTTTTTGGAGCAAATATGAAAAGAACTCTACTTGCCACATCAATAGCACTTGCCGCTGTATTAGCGGTTGCGCCCGCGGTTATAAGCTGCAGCGGCGACAGCTACAGCAAAATCAGCTTTTCGGCGCAGGACACCTCGTATGCCGTCACCAGTCAGGGCGGCTCGGCGGTGGCGTACGGCAATAATATTTACTTTATCAACGGCTACCGCGGCTACTCCGACACCAACGGCACAGCCAATCTTTGGGGTGACGTAGTCAAGGGCGCGCTGTACCGCGCTACGCTCAACGGCGCACGCGACGAGGAAAACAAATTGTTGTTTAGGCCTCAAGCCGATTCGGAGGCTATCGAGTTTAAGTACAAAAAAGGCACCGACTACTTTGACAACGAGATAAACATTGTTTCGTCTACTAAGATTGCGCCCAAGACCATCGGCACGGAAGGGTACGAAAACGGCGGTCTGTTCATTTACGACAACTACGTATATTTTGCTTCGCCCAACAACGAGAAAAACAAGGCCGGTACCGTTCAGACCATAAGCACAGACTTCTTTATGATGCCGCTTTCCGGCGGTAAGCCCACCAAAATTTACACCACTACGGAAAAGGTTACTACCTCTTCGTCCGCGTACGCGTTTTACAAATACAACGGTAGCGTGTATCTGGTAGTCAACGAGGACAAAGATATCGTGTCGGTAAAGATCAACCCGAGCAAGGAAAAGGTAGACGACCCGGTGTTCTTTAAGGTTAAAGCCACAAGCGTGTACTTCCCGGTCAAGGAGACGTACTACAAGGGCATAGATACCAATACGCCCGAGGACTTTATCTACTTTGTAAGAGCGGTTACCGACGACGACAAGCAGAATGCCGGCACCGTAATCGAGGCTATGCGTCCCGACGGCAGCGAAAACTTTAAGGTATCGCAGTCCGGTCAGGCGGAGACCATAGAGGCAGTACGCGACGGACTTTTGTTCTACCGTTCGGCGGAGGTAGGCAATACAAAGCTAAGATACACCAACATGCACAATATGCTTATGGAATATTCCAAGAGCTACAAAAAAGCACAGGACGCCATCACCGATGCAGACGCCAAAAATAAGGAAGTGACCGGCACGTTTATGACCACCATTTCCAGCGACTTCACCGCGACTTATGCGTTCCGCTCCGATCTAAACAGCAACGAGGTTTTCTTTGTGGGCGTAACAAGCAGCGGCATGACCCTGTACAGAAGCGGCGAAGATGACTTTATCATGTATCAGCTGTGCTCCAATAGCGGCACACCTAAGTTTATAAAAAATAACTATCTGTACTTTGCGGGCAGCTCTTCCGACTACTACCGCGTTCCGCTGTTCAAGCATATGGACGGCTTTGGCGAGGCGCAGCTACTTGCCGAAAACACGTCGACCGCCACGTTCGGCTGCGACTATGCGGCAGGGTACTTCACATACTACGGTGAGGTAGACCAGTGGGCAAGCGGCTATGCGTACTTTGTCAAGGTGGACGGCATGGAAGGCGCAGAACCCATATTTGTCGGTCAGCGCGCCTCATCCGATATCCCGTCCGCCAGCGAGATAGAAAAGGTGTTAAACGGAGACGCGAATTAGTTCAGAGTTAAGAGTTCAGAGTTAAGAGTGATAGGTGTAACAGCCTATCATTTTTGTTTTGGTGCGGGAGCAAAATCTTATAAATACGGCAAAGACAGCAAAATAAAGTTTTCTTGCCTACTTCTTTTTCAAAAGAAGTACGGTAAAACGCTTGACAATACGGACATGCTATGGTAGAATTATAAAGCACCGTTCAGCGGTGTTTTATTTGCGGAACAAATTTGTCCGCAAATTTAGCGACTTTTCGGAGGACGAAATGGAACCTAAAAACGTTCGAATCACGCTTGAGTGCACCGAGTGCAAGCAACGCAACTACGACACCACAAAAAACAAGAAGAACGATCCCGACAGAATCGAGCTTAAAAAGTATTGCCGTTTTTGCAAAAAACGCACCGTTCATAAGGAAACCAAATAATGGCGGACGAGATCAAGCAACATACTGCCACAGTATCGGCGGATGAAAACACTGAGGATTCTTCACCTAAGTCCAAAGACAAGGTCAAGGAGAATCCTGCCCAAAAAAGCAAGGACAAAAACAAGGGCAAGAAAAGAAAGGAGCCCGGCAAGGTTCGCCGCTGGTTCAAGGATTTCTTTTCCGAGCTGAAAAAGGTCACATGGCCGTCCTTTATGCAAGTGCTTAAGCAGACGGGCACCGTGCTTTTGGTCACTGTTTGCTTCCTTCTTGTCGTGCTTGCGTTTGACTCGCTTTTGGGCTTTTTGTACCAAGAGCTACTTGGCGGACTCGACGTAAACAGCGTTTTGCTTAGTGCGTTATCAAGCGGAGGAGGAGGGCTACTATGACAGAGCAGGAACTCCCCGAAGCAAAGTGGTATATACTCCACACCTATTCGGGCTACGAAAATCTTGTCAAGGTCAACCTTGAAATCGCGTTCCAAAAGAACAACATAGAGGACAGGCTCATAGACGTACGCATCCCCATGGAGGACGTAGTCGAAGAGAAAAACGGCAAGCGCAAGGTTGTGCGCCGCAGAATGTTCCCCTCGTACGTGTTGGTCAAAATGATTTATACCAGAGACATGTGGCACCTTATCACGGGCACGCGCGGCGTCACCGGCTTTGTCGGACCGCAGGGCAAGCCCACACCGCTCACGGAGGACGAAATCCGCCGTATGCAGCTGGAGAAGGTGACGGTAAGGACGGACTTTGCCGTGGGCGATACCATCAGAGTCGTCAACGGTCCGCTGACCGACATGACCGGCGAGATAAAGAGCATAAACACCGCTACTGGCAAGTGCATGGTAGACATAAACATCTTCGGCAGGCTTACCCCTGCGGAGCTTGATACCTACCAGCTTGAAAAAGTAGACCTTTAACTTCGAGCGCGTATGCATCGCGTGATACGGCGTCAGCCGTCGCGGCGCCTTGGGTCATGTAGGTGGTTCTACACTCCCCGTCGTCGCCGCTCGGACTTCCTTGTCTGACGCGCGCCTCCGCGCTCTTAGAAACGCTCTTTATAAACTTAACAATAATTCTTAATCAGTTACAAACGGGAGAGTGGATATAAAAGTCCCTCGTATGTACCGCGATTGTAAATAAATTTTACAAGGAGAAACTTTTATGGCAAAAAAACTGAATGCAGTTGTAAAGCTGCAACTTCCTGCCGGTAAAGCCACACCGGGACCGCCCGTCGGTTCCAGCTTGGGCCCGCACGGCATCAACATCGCAGGCTTCGTCAAGGAGTTCAACGAGCGCACTAAGGATCAAGTGGGACTTATCATCCCGGCGGTCTTGAGCATCTATTCCGACCGTTCGTTCACGTTTGTGCTTAAAAGCCCGCCCGCAGCCGTTCTTATCAAAAAGGCGTGCGGCATCGAATCGGGCTCTGCAAAGCCCAACCGCGACAAGGTGTCCAAAATCACCAAGGCGCAGGTGGAGGAGATTGCCAAGCTCAAGATGCAAGACCTCAACGCAGGTTCGCTCGAAACCGCCATGTCCATGGTTATGGGCACTGCGCGCTCTATGGGAGTTATAGTGGAGGACTGATATGAAACACGGAAAAAGATATACAGCCGCCGCTGCTCTTGTGGATTTCAGCAAGACTTACGAAGTTAACGAAGCGTTTGCCAAGGTTCAAGAGATTGCCACCGCCAAATTTGACGAGACAATCGAAGCACATATCAAGTTGGGCGTTGACCCGCGCCAGGCAGACCAACAGGTCCGCGGCACGGTGGTTCTTCCCAACGGCACGGGTAAGAGCGTGCGCGTGCTCGTCATCGCCAAGGGCGAAAAGGCAGACATAGCCGAAAAGGCCGGTGCGGACATAGTAGGCGCCGAGGAAATAATCGCCAAGATCCAAAACGAAAACTACCTTGACTTTGACGTAATCATCACGTCGCCCGACATGATGGGTCAATTAGGTAGGGTAGCGCGTATCCTCGGTCCCAAGGGTCTCATGCCCAGCCCCAAGGCCGGCACCATCACTCAGGACATCGCCAAGGCGATTGCCGAGACCAAGGCCGGTAAGGTGGAATACCGCGTGGACAAAACGGCTATCGTGCACTGCATAATCGGCAAAAAGAGCTTCGGCCCCGAAAAGTTGAAGGAAAACTTCGACACGCTTATGGACGCTATCGTCAAGGCCAAGCCCGCCGCCGCAAAAGGCACGTATCTTAAAAGCGTGTATATCGCGCCCGCCATGGGTCCCGGTGTCCGCGTAAATGTACGTGGTTAGACAATTATTTTACCCCAACACAACTTTAGTTAAATAGCGAGAAGAAACTCGCGCCCAAGACACAAGCGGAAACTTAAACGACTTTACGTCGACTTGTCGAGGCACACAAACGATTTGGCGTTTTTACGTCTGGTTTTTTGCGGTGTTCTTGATAAGGACACCGCTTTCTCTTTAAAATCTTAAAGGAGGTTAAAATGTCGGAACACAATATCGAAGGCCGCAAAGCTTATGTCGCCGAGGTGGTTGACAAGATAAACAATTCCTCATCGGTCGTTTTGGTCGATTACCGTGGTATCAACGTCGCTCAAGACACCGCAATGCGTAAGGCGCTTAGGGAAGCCGGAGTTACGTATCACGTAATCAAAAACAGCGCTCTCTCTCGCGCGTTTGAGCAGACCGGCAACACAGGCTTTGACGAATACTTTGCAGGCCCCACCGCTGCGGCGTTCGGTCCCAAAGACGATCCCGTCGCGCCTTGCCGCATCCTTGCCGAGTACGCAGGCAAAACGCCCATGACCATCAAGTGTGGCGTGGTGGAAGGCAAAAAGTTTGACGAGAACGGTGTTAAATCTCTCGCCAGCATACCCGAAAAGCCCGTACTGCTTGCACAGCTACTCGGACTTCTCACCAGTCCGATGCGTTCGTTGGCTATTGCTGTCAGCGAAGTTGCAAAACAAAAAGCCTAAGCGCGTATTCGAGCGCGTATATGCGTCGTAATACTGTGTCAGGCTTGCGTTTTCCTCGGGTCACGTACGCTTGAGTACGCTCCCCGTCGGAAAGCCGCGCCTTCCTTGTCTTACTCGCATCTCCGCACTCTCACATACGTTCTTTTAAAAAAACTACTTTTTTGTCATTCTGAGCGAAGCGAAGAATCTCAACCTTTATGTTGGCGCAATCCAACCACCAATTCCGAATTCAAAATTCCGAATTCCGAATTACCACCGGGCAAAGCCCACAAAAATTATAAAATTTTCAAGGAGAAATAAAAATCATGGCAGATTTGGACAAGATGATCGAAGAGATCGAAAAAATGACCGTTCTCGAGCTTAACGACCTCGTTA
>JAFLVH010000038.1 GCA_022508365.1 Clostridiales bacterium
GCACTTCGCGCCAGCCGTTTAAGCTGATGACCGTCGAGGACGAAAACAGCACGACACGCCTTGATCTCATGAAAAAGAACTACAAAAAAATGGGGCTTGATTGTTTGCTTACTCTCGGCGGCGCGGGCACGCACAAGACGGCGGCGCTGCTTTCCGCCGAGGGCTGCAACGTGATAGGCTTGCCCAAAACAATAGACAACGATATTTGGGGCACCGACGTTACGTTCGGGTTCCACACTGCGCTCGACATCGCCACAGAGTGCATTGACAGACTTCACACCACGGCGGCAAGCCACGGCAGGACCATGCTTGTAGAGATAATGGGCAACAAGGCAGGTTGGCTTACGCTGTTTTCGGGCATTGCAGGCGGCGCGGACGTCATACTTTTGCCGGAGATTCCGTTCTCGCCCGACAAGGTCGCCAAGGCGATAGAGCGGCGTGCGGACGCGGGCAAGGCGTTCAGCATTATAGCGGTTGCCGAGGGCGCGATGACCGTTGCCGAAAGCAAGATGAAAAAGAAGGAGCGTGCGGCGGCTCGCGGCAATGACGTCACCATCACCAATTCGCTCGCAAAGCTCATTGCGGAAAAAGCCAAGGTGGAAACGCGCGTGGTGGTGCCCGGGCATATTCAGCGCGGCGGCAGTCCCTCGCCGTACGACAGGGTGCTTTCCACCGAGTTCGGCTCCTACGCGGGCAAGCTTGCAAGCGAGGGCAAGTTCGGCGTTACGGTTGCGCTCGTCGGCGGTAAGGTCACTTATAACGCGCTCGCCGATATAGCCGGCAAGGCCAAGCTTGTGCCGCTCGATTGCCAGGAGATTAAGATGGCGGAGAGTATCGGGGTGTCGTTCGGACGATGAATAGATAATAGATAAATGATAAAATGTCGGAATTGCGCGCAAAGCGCGCCTTTGTCAAGGCAAACCGAAATTATTATCTTTTATCTTTTATCTTTTATTTCTTATCTAATTTGGAGTTATTATGAAGTATGCAGTTATAGACTTAAGTTCGACCGGGGTGTCGACGGTGATTGCCGAGGGCGATAAGGCGACCGGAATCTTTTCCGCGTTGTACAAGGACCGCACCAACATTGCCGTTGCCGATTACTTTGACGGGCATTCCATTTCGGGTCGCGGCATAGAAAAGCTTATCGACGCGCTGATCAACGCGCGTTCCACTGTAAAGGCAATGGGCGTTGACGAATATTATTGCATTTCCACGGCGGCGCTTAGAAACATAGACAATATAGAGGAAGTGGCGGAAAAGATTCGCATGCGCACCGGCATTGTCATCAATTATCTTGACGGAGTGACCGAGGCGTACTGCGATTTTCTGTCCAACCGAAAATATATGGCTTACGAAAAGGTCATACTTATCGACATAGGCGGCGGCAGCGTGGAGCTTTGCGATTTTAAAAAGGACAGCAAAGACGACATGGTGTGTTTGGACTTTGGACCGATAAAGCTGCGCAATAAGTATGCGGTTGACATCTATCCTACCGAGGAACAGTCCAAGCACATAAAAAAGTACGTGCGCAAAAAGTCTGACGAGGCCGATCTCCCGGGCAAAAACGAGTTTACCACTGTTGTGCTTGTCGGATCGATAAACGACGCCATCTACGCCGCATACAGCGAATATTGCGAAAAAGAGAAGCTTAACCCCGAGTTCGATTACGTCAACTATAAGCGGTTTTGCAAGTGGCTGCTCTCTTCCTCCGACCGCACGCGGCTTATAATGAAGGTCGCGCCCGAAAAGATACACGTTTTGCCGGTTGCGGCAATCGTGCTGAAGGAGTTGTTAAAACGCTTCAAGCCGGACAACGTAATGATAAGCGACTGCGGCGTCAAGGAAGGCTATCTTTCGCTCGTCGCTTTGGGTGAGGGGACGGGCATTCCCGTAGACATCAAAGGTGAAATGCCAATATATACGCCCGAAACCCCGACCCCGACGAGGAAGAAGAAAAATAAGAATTAAGAATAATGGCAGTAAGCCGCCATTAAAGATGAGATTCTTCGCCGGCGCTCAGAATGACAAACAGACTGTACAATAGTCAAGATTTATAACTTTTAATTTTTAACTATTAACTCTGAACTACTTTTAGGCGCTTCGCGCCGCTAAGGACATTATGTCAAACGAAAATAAGTTTATAAAAGGCGTGTATATAAACCGCGAATATTCGTGGCTATTGTTCAACAAGCGGGTGCTCGATCAGGCGACCGATCCCACCAATCCGCTGCTTGAGCAGTGCAAGTTTTTGTCGATATTCCATTCCAACTTCGACGAGTTTTTCATGGTGCGCATAGGCAGCCTCATTCACGACGCCAAGATGAACGGCAGTGCCAAGGACAACAAGACCGAGCTCACAGCCGCCGAGCAGGTGGAGGGCGCGCTCAAGCTTGCCAAGGGTTACTACAAGGACGCCGACAGGGTGTACGTAAAACTCAAGACCCTTCTTAACAAAAACGGTCTGAAAATCCGCACCGGCAAGGAGCTCTCGCAAAAACAGTATAGCAAGTGCAAGCAGTACTTTATTTCCTCGGTGCTGCCGCTTCTGTCACCGATGGTGCTGGACGCCAAGCATCCTATGATCAAGTTTGAAAACATGAACTGCTACATGATGTTTGAGCTGACCAAGTCCGACAGGCTTATGTACGGCGTAATGGCGATCAGTCAAAAGCTGCCGCGCGTGTACAAGATTGACGGCGGAAAAAAGGTGAATATAATCACCATGGAGGAGCTTATCCGCACGTTCGGCTATCTTGCGTTCGAGGGTTACAAGATAAAGAGTCAGGCGATGCTCAGGCTTACGCGCAACGCGGACTTTGACGCCAACATAGACGACAACGATATAGAGCGCGATTTTGATTTTTCCAAGTTTTTAAAGCACAAGGTGGAGCTTAGAGGCACGCAGGACGCGGTACGGCTGCAGATAGACGAGGGCGCGGACGAGATTAAGGCGTTTGTGCTCAAGCTTTTGGGACTGAAAAAATCGCATTGCTTTACGGTAAAGCACGGGTTTGACTTTAAGTATTTTCTGTCGCTCGGCGGATTTTTCGAGCCGGAGCGCGTCCCTGCGCTAAAGTACAAGCCCGCTACGCCGCTTCCTCCGCCCGTATCAACCGAGGGCTCGGTGCTAAAGGCGGCGCTCGATCACGATATATTTTTGGCGTATCCGTACGACAGCATGGACACGCTGGTAAGGCTGCTTGACGAGTGCGCCGCAGATCCTCGCGTCGCATCGATTAAGATAACCATTTACAGGCTGGATCATCGCTCGCGCATTGTGGACGCGCTTAAAAAGGCGAGCGAGCTCGGCAAGGAAGTCACCGTCGTGATTGAGCTTTGCGCGCGGTTTGACGAGGAAAACAATCTGTACTTTGCCGAGGTTTTAAAGGACGCGGGCTGCACGGTCATTTTCGGTTGCGGCAATTACAAGGTGCATTCAAAGATAGTTTCGGTGGTGCTTTCGGACGGCGGGACGTTGCGGTACATCACGCATCTCGGCACCGGCAACTACAACGAGGCGACGAGCAAGCTTTACACAGACCTCAACATAATCACTTCCGATCCGGATATAGGCGCGGACGCGGTGGCGTTTTTCCGCAATCTCGCCATATGTAATATAGAAAGCGGCGAGTACAAAAAATTGCTGATCGCGCCCAAATCGCTAAAGAAAGGATTGATCGAATATATCGAGCGCGAAACGCAAAAGGCAAAGTCCGGAAAGCCGGCATATATCTCCGCCAAGATGAACAGTCTGACAGATAAAACAATCATCGACAAGCTGATTGCGGCGAGCAAGGCCGGCGTAAAAATAAAACTGGTTGTGCGCGGAATATGCTGTCTTTTGCCGGGTGTGCCGGGCAAGACGGACAATATTTCGGTGATAAGCATAGTGGGGAGACTCCTCGAGCATTCGCGCATATACTGCTTTGGAGATGAAAGCGACAGGGTGATGTTTATAAGCAGCGCCGACTTAATGACGCGCAACACCGACAAACGCGTGGAGATTGCAACGCCTGTTCTTGACGGCGCGATAGCTGGCAAAATATACGGCATGCTCGGCGTTATGCTCGCCGACAACGTCAAAGCGCGCAGGCTGGATTCGGACGGAACGTACAGGCAAGCGGACGCGGCGACGGAACCTATAAACAGTCAGGAGAGTTTTATAAAAGGTAAATTCTCGCTGTAATAAGATATTGACGATAAAAATTGCGCATAAAAAGGCAATCGGATTTTCTTAAAGTACTTGACATTATGGCGGTGTAAATATATAATATAATCGTATATTTGTATGCCGATTATTTTGTGCTGTTTTTTGGCGTAAGCACAAATGTCGCTTACGGAGGGATGATAATGACATTAAAGTTTACCAGATCCAAAGTGCTAACGACGCTTATTGCGGCGTTATGCGTGCTTGCCGCAGTTTTTGCGGTATCGTTTTCGCATTCGACATTTGCCGAGGACGGCGATGGTGACGGCGATGGCGAGGTTGCGCCGCTCGAGCCCGGGGTTTATTGGGAGTACACCGCCGACGATGTCGAGCATACCCCTGCCAACGAAGTTGAATGGCACTCCGTGCAGAACGGGGATTATCCGTTTACTTACAGCTCTGCCGACTACAGCAATCAGCTCCGCGCAAAGATCGTAACGGCGAGCGGCGAATTGACCAAAACAGAATATGTCGTGTACAAGACGAACGATTCCGAGGGCATGTATCTGTCCTATTCCGGTGAGTTCGGCGGCAGTTCGGTGACAACGCTTGTAAATGCCACCGAGTACACCGCCACCGTCAACGGCGTACCCGAAGATTATAACTTGACCGACGAAGACAAAACCGTGGTCTTTAACATTGCTGCGCTCAATGTGGACTCCGAAGACTTTATGGACTATAACGGCGAGGGCGACGAAAACAGGCTTTGGGCGTTGCAGCTTTCGGGCGGCACTTCGGCGCTGCGCGATCGCACTACTTACTACGATCCCGACGCGGAATTCAGCGTTGAGTACGGCGCCACCGTCACTACCGGCGCTTACTACAACGCCTATGTGCGCTACACCGGCAGCGCGCAGACGATAGTCCTCAACAACGATTACTTGTTGAAGGGCGTAAGGTTGAGCGCGTTCGATTTGAGCGTCAGCTACAAGGACGGCGAACAGGACACCAACACCGCAATCGGCGATGCGGAAAAGGTTAACGAGATAACCACCACCGCCACTATTACGCTCAACGATAATTTCTTGGTTGCTAACGGTCAAGATTATGTAGAAGTAAGAAAAATCTGGTACATAGTAACAATCAACAACGCGCTGAGAATGTGGGACGGAAACGAATATGCGGAAGTCGCGGGCTGGATGTACGGCGACGATGTGACGGATGCTTTCCCCGTTCGTCCCGAGCACGGCGACAACGCTGTGTTAACGCTCAGCAAGGACGGCGAGGTGGTAGAGCGCTTTGCTACAAAGTACAGCGGAAGCTCTGTGGTGTCTTCCACGGTCAAGTATTTTCAAGTAAAGCAGATCGACGGTAACTACGTCATAGACGAGAGCAAAGCTTTGGAAAACGGGTATTACGGCAAAGTCCTTTCCTCGCTCGGCGTGGGCGCTTACTCGATCAACGTATATGTTCCGGCATACACTTCCACTTCCGACCACAAGCATTGGTGGGATAATGCGGAGGACGCAAGCGAGAATATAGTTTTCTATCCTGTGTCAATCACGTTCAATTTTGCTGTAAGCTGCTACGAGCTTTCTGTTGACAGAGTCAGCTTGAGCTCGCAAAACAAAAATACCGATATTGTTATTACGCTTTTGAGTAATCGTGTTTTCTACAACGGAATGGACAGCAATGTGCCCGAAGTGGTGGTGACATTCCGCGGCAATGTGCTCGAAGACGACGTTGATTACAAGATTGAAAGCCCCAATGTCAGAGTGGGCAACGCGGCGTTAATTATAAACGGTAAGGGAACGTTCTTAGGTTCTGTGCAATTTGAAGACGCTTACGAGATTGTTCAAGGCACCAACTCGTGGGAGGAAGTGCCGGGTATAATGATGTGGACATACGGCAGCTACAACAGGGAGATCAACCGTATATCCGCGATACCCGCATTCCTTGACAACAAAAACGAGCTTTGGTTTAAAATAACAACAGATAAAATAGGCGATAAGTCTGTTTCCGAAGTGCTCGGCGAGTTCCGTTTGGTAAACGGACTTGTTTCGGACGAAGTAGCTGCAGAGCTAAGCGTGCTTCCCGTCGGAACGTATTATCTGTTCGGCACGGTCAACGAAAGCACCAACTACAAGCGCCTTGCGCCCCGCGGAGTTGCGTTCAACGTGTTTAGGGGCGTCAACTCTTGGAACGCCGCACCTACCATTTCGTCGTGGACGGAGGGCAAATTCAAGGCGGAAAACTTGCCTTTTGCGCAGGCGATGTTTGGCAACGACTCACTGGTTTTGGTGGTTAAGGACAGCAACGGCAAGCAAGTGTACAATTCCGAAAGCGGGTTAAACATTCTTAAATCGGCAAAAGCCGGCGTTTACACTTTGACAGCAACCGTGGCAGGCACGTCAGATTACACAAGTCTTGATTTTTCCGCAACCTTTGTTGTGTTTGAAAAGCCGGGCTTGCCTTGGTGGGTAACACTTCTTATAGTGCTCGGTGTGCTATTGGTTGTTGCGCTTGTGATATTTATACTGTGGAAGACCGGCGTATTCAGCATCCTCACGGAAAACGTAATGGTAAAACTGCGCACACAGGCAACGGTGGACGCGACAATAGCAGCCATCCGCGCCAACAAGCGAAACGAGGAGGCTAAACAGCGCGTCGAAGAGCTTGCCAAAAAGGAGCAAGAAGCGGCAAAGAGAAATGAGCGCAACGAGGCCAGAAAGAGCCAGCCCGCTTTGACGACGGAACAAAAAGCGGAGGCGCTTTCCGAAAAAGCGAAAAAGGCCGCAGAACGTGCCGAAAAGATCCGCGCCAGGTCGGAGGCAATGCAGGCACGTGCGCAACGCATGCTTGAAAAGTCGGGCGCGGCAGCCCCGACCGAAGCGCCTGTAGAAACCGAACAGCCGACGGCGGAACAGCCGGAAGAGCCGGCAGCGGACACTACGGAATCCGAAGACAAGTAATCAAGATGGAATACCCGTCTAAAAATAATTAAAAAACAATTAAAGGAGAACAGTCATGTCTTTCAAAAAAGAACTTGGAAAAGAAATCCGCGCACTCGAGGAAGAGATTATGCAATTGGAAATCAAACGTTCCAGATCCCAGGCCTCGCTTATCGACGCTCTTATCAGCAAGGAAGAGCCCAACGAGCAGGAAGTGCAGTTTTTCCGCACTTACACCGCGGAAATCGAACTCAAGCGCGAACAGCACGCCAAGCTTAAACGCAAATACGAAACACTTAACTAAAAGATTCCCCTTCGGGGGAATTTTTTTAATTAAGAATGCAGAATGAAGCCGCTGCGCGGCATTATGGTCGCACCCTCATCGTCACTACGTGACCCCTTCCCCGTGGGGGAAGGGGGACCGCTTGCGGTGGTAGAGGGGCGACTTTATTAAAAACACACTACCGGAAAAGTTTAGCCTAATCACACATAATTCCGAATTATATTAATTTTTTATTAAGTTTAATTTTAGTAATGTATTTTATTTGACAGTTGCATATTTTTTTTGTTATATTATAATTAGGTATGTATATTCGTATATAAATCAATCGTCGAAAGACTGATAAGGAGTAAGTTTATGGAAAGAAAGACGACTTCGGTTGCGCTTCGTACCGCCATTGCCGCCATTTGCGTATTTTTGCTGTGCGTAATTTCGGCTGTGACAGTATTTGGCATGCCGAAAAAGACAACGGCGGAAGAGGTTGACCCTGCTTTAGCCGAAGGCGTAAGCCAGTGGGACGGTGACCTTATTGCCGCGGGCTGGAATGGCGAGGAGTCGGTGACAAAGCCCACTACTTACGATGTCGACGACAGCGGTAAGACTATCAAAATACGCGACGCGGCGGCATTTGCTTGGTTTGCGCACGAGATTTACAAGGACACCGCCAATGATTTAGACGGGTATACTGTCATGCTTAAGACTGATATCAACTTGGCAGGCAACATGTGGATTCCCATCGGTCAGACAGGTAGGCAAAATGCGCTTGGAAAAGGCAAAGGTCAATCAAGATTTTCGGGCACGTTTGACGGTGAAGGACATACTATTTACAATTTTGATACAACCAAATTAATCGCCGCGCTCCAAAGTGGCAGCGGTAATAATCTTGTATACACTTACGCCGGCGAGAAGAACTACACCAATAAAACGGCTACAATTCCGCTTAAGACTAGAAGCGGAGAATATTCCTACGGTCTGTTTGCCAGCGCGTATGATGTTACCGTTAAGAATCTTAACATCGATGGCGTCAAAATCGACTTTAGCGATTGGGTAGAGAAGAATGGACTTACGTCGGACAGTATCGCAGCAATTATCGGTTATTGCACGGGCGACGTAACTGTTGAAAATTGCACGGTAGGTGCGAACACCCACTTTAATAACATCATCAAGGCAGTCGACGGTGACGGCGGAATTGCCGGAATCATCGGCAGAGTTTACGCATACGACGGCAATGCAAGCAT
Source organism: Clostridiales bacterium (assembly GCA_022508365.1). GTDB lineage: Bacteria > Bacillota > Clostridia > Christensenellales > Pumilibacteraceae > Anaerocaecibacter. Next base: position 8,620 of record JAFLVH010000038.1, read on the forward strand.
TTATACAAAAGTTTCAATTAGCAATTGCGTAAATTATGCCGATATCGATGTCGGCGAGGCCGCTAGAAAGCCCGGCGGAATTGTCGGGCATTTGAACTATGCAAAGACTTCCAAGGTCGAGGGCTGTGTCAACTACGGCAATATTGACGGTGGCGCTTATGTCGGCGGTGTTGTCGGCTATTGGACGCCTAACAACAGCAGCGGCGTAAACAATAATGTGGAGAAAAAACCTAACTTTGACCCCAATAACAAATCTACCGATGCTTGGCTTATAGATTGTGACAATTACGGCAAGATTGTTTCTAAGAAAGCAAGTATTGTCGGCGGAGTTGCCAATATATATAGAAATACAACACCGATTTCGCTTGTCGTAGATGGCTGCAACAACTACGGCAACATAGGTGGTAATGCTCAGGTTGGCGGCATACTCGGCGACGTACATTGTGATACTGCCAATACTTGGACGGTGCTTACCAATAACTACAATTACGGTGACGTTTACAGCTATGGCACAACGTTCTATGTTAACAGTAGCCCTAATGAAGGTTTTGCGGGCGGTTACATTGGTAGATTTGCTTATAGTAGCGATACCTCGAAGTACAATCTTATTATTACCGGAGGAAACCTCGGAACTGTATACGGCGCAGCACCCAAAATCGGCAGTATATACGGCGTAAACGATAAAACGGCAAGCGATAAAGTAATAACTAAGGACGGTTATCTTGTAGCCGCAGGCAAGGTCGTTAAGAAATCCGTTGAAGAGATGCAGGATATCGAAGTGCCGGACTCTAATACCGCGGTCGAGCATGCCCGCAATTTCGACGCATTAAAGAAAGTCGGCAAATATACATATACTTTGGAAGGCGAAAGCGGAGCATATAGAGAGAAAATCGAATATAAGCTTACTTATGAATACAGCTATAAAGACAGTAACTTTGCGTATGCTAAAGAGGACGACCACACCACAATTATCGGCTATGTAGGCGAGGGCGGAGCAGTCGAAATCCCCGCAACAGTGGAAAAAATCGCTTACGGTGCGTTTGCCGGACATTCGGAAATAACCGAAATCACATTTGCTAAGCCCGCTATGCGAGCCACAGTAGAATTGGAGATAGAGGATTTTGCTTTTGCCGGAACCGGTATCGGTAAGCTTGAGTTACCCGCGAACCTTACCAAAATCGGTGCAGGCGCGTTTGCCGGCATAGACAACCTTAACTACATAGTCCTTTCCGAGAATGCGGCGGATATAGAATTTGGCACAGCCGTGTTCAGCAACACGAGAAAGAGCGGAGCTACCCAAACATACTTAGGTGCATATCTCATTGCGGCTGACAACGCACAGTATTGGGCGCTTCGCAGCAGCGGCACGTTTGACGATTACCTTAGCACATTGACGCACGAGATGACTATTAAGTTTGTCAACGGCGGCGAAACGCTCGGCAAGGAAACAAAATTATACGGTCAAAGCTACAAGGTAAGTAACGAAGGCGGCATGTGGACGGCTGCCGGCGACGAGGACGTTAAGTTTGGACCGACAGGTTATCAGGATAAACAGTGGCTTGGCGCGGACAACAGTATTTTTACCGCTGTCAATGCGGATCAGCTGCTTTTGACCGATGCGGATACCGTTACGCTGTCGCTCTTTGAGCCTGCCGCGGAGGGCAAAAAGTCGTTTATTGCGCGCGCCGGACTTGTTTACGACAAGAACAAGACGTACAAAATGAACGAGCTTAATTCGTTGCTCCACGCGTCCAGTACGCAGATAACAGCGGATATGGAGGCAAACATAACCAAGTATAACGACTCTACCTCCAATCTTCCCAATGTCATACACAACGCAGGCACCTACGAGATTTCGGTTGTGGTGCCGAGTGACGAGAGCAGCCCTTATACGTTTACCGTGACAATAGCAAAGGCTACGTTGGATCTGTCCAATCTATCCAACCTTGAATGGAACATAGTGCAAGTCGGCAGCACGGGCACACGCGCACAGCTTATGTCCTACACGCTGTACATGTACACGTACAAGGACGGAGACGCAAAGGTGGGCGAGGAGTATCCTTCGCGCGACATGCTTACCGCCGAGCAGATTAAAGCGTATAACCTCAACAATTCCTACAGAACGCAGTATGTGGACTACTCCGTAGCGCGCATGCGCGGCGACGATGTAACGATAACAATCGGCATAGTCGGTGACGGCTATACCACTGCTTCTATCGGTGGCAACACCGGAAATGCCGTTGGCGCATATACGGCAACCGCCCAGCTTACCGCCGGCGTAAACTATGTGTTTACCGAGGGCAACGTAAGCGCGCTGCGCGGCATGGACATAAAAGTGACGAACAACGGCAACACTGCCACCGTCACTAAAGATTGGTACATAGTGAACATAAGCAACTGGCTTGTGGGCAGCGGCGGTGCGGAATATACTGTGTCAAATCATATCTACGGCGACACGGAATACAGCGTAGTGGCGCCCGCGTTGGCGTTTGGCACAAGCGACAAAATAACGATGCACTTGCTCCTTGACGGCAACGAGGTAGGCGACACTTCCGGCTTTGGCGTCGGTCAAATTGCGGAGTATATCAACTACGTAATGCCTGCAGGCAACTATACACTTAGGATAGACGTTGCCGGTCTTGAGGCGGAGGATCCGGAAGACCAAACCGTGGTTTGGCACAATGCATTCAGCGAGACGCTTTCGTTCACGGTGGAAAAGGCGGAGCTTCCCGCAGCGGAGCTTGCGGCGTTGATCGAGGAACTGACGGCGCACGACCAAGACAATCCGTACGTCTACGACGTAACCGATACCAGAATATTCGACGCCGACGCCGAAGCTAAGGTTAACGCATTGACGGGCAAAACCGCCAACCTTGACAGGTCTGACACCGTATGGAAGAACAGCGATAAGTACGGCTCATTCGTTGTAGAGTACAACTTGTCGCGTTGGCAAAACGACAAATATTCCGCTTCATTGCTTTCCGCCAACCAGGAAAAACTTGATCCGGACACATATACGGTGTACTTTAGAGTGTCTGCACCCAACTACAAGAGCAGCACGGACGGCGAGGATAGGTTCGCATTCAAGTTCACGCTTGTCAAGTACGAGACGATCAAGGTGCCTACGGTCAGCAGCGCAGGCTTGGAATACACCGGCAGCAGGGTTACGCCTACTCTAACCGAAAGCCCGCTGTACGCAATTATGTGGTCCTCCACGGATACATATATCTCGGGCGGATCGCACAACGTATACTTCAAGCTTTACGACTTTGAACACTACCGCTGGCAGGGCGTAGACGGAGATACTGTAGCCGTCAGCTATACCATCGGTCAGGCTAAAAACGAGATAACCGTTTCGCTTAACATGCTTGGCTGGCGCTTTGAAGAGTACGACGCGGATATCAACAGCATTCGCTTTGCGGTCAAGTATCTGGACGGCGACGTGCTTTACAGCGTGTTCAGGGAGGGCGCAGACACGGCAGAGGAAGGGCTTAACGGCTTTACCGTTGACAGCAACGGCAAAGTGAGCCCCGAAGTTGCCGAGCGGCTCAAGAACCTTCCGACAGGAACGTACGCGCTTATAGCCACTGTCGAATCTACGCCTAATTACAAAGGACTGTCTCCGGAAGTCAGCTTTGTAGTCGCTAAGGCGATGAACTCCTGGGCGTACGGCAATGACGACCTTGTGCTTCCCGGCTGGATTGTCGGTCAGTACAACGCAAAGGATAATCCCATTGTTGTCAAAGCCGCGCACGGCAAAGTCAACATCAAAATAACCGATATCAACGGCAAAGTGTACTACGATTCGGAAAAGGGTATCAACAAGCTAAACGACTGCAAAGTAGGCAAATACCTGCTAACGGCGTGGGTAAACGAGACAGACGACTTTGCGGAGCTTGCACCGCGCACCTTCACAATCGAGGTATTTGAAAAGGTCGGTCTGCCTTGGTGGGCGACGCTCATCATCGTTATTGCCGCGCTTGGCATAGCTGCGCTCATAATCTTCATACTTTGGAAGAAGGGCGTGTTCGAGATTCTCACCGAAAAGCTTATGGTGGCTATCCGCACTCGTGCCGATATTGACGCCACGATAGCTGCAGTACGTGCTGCAAAGCGCGAGGACGAGGCTAAGAGGTCTGTGAAGGCTGCAGAGGCTAAGGAACGCGCCGAGGCACGCAAACTGGCGGCGCAGGCAGAAAGAGAATTACCGCCCGAAGAACGCGCAGCAGCTATAGAGGCTAGGGCAAAGCTGCAGGCGGAGAAAGCGGAGAAGATGCGTTTGCGCGCGGAGAAGATGCATGAACACGCAGACAAGGTCAGAAGAACAGTCGACAAGGGTAATGCAGTGGAGGTGGAAGTAGAGCCCTCCGCCGAAGCAACGGCAGAGACTCCTGTAGCAATCCCCGAGAGCACTTCGGCAGAAACGCCCGTAGGCGCATTAGAGGCACCTGCGGAAACTCCGGCAGAGTTAGCGGAGGCGCCCGCGGAAGCGGCGGCGACGCAGGACCCCAAGCCGAAAAAGTCAACAACAAAAAACACCAAAAACAAAAAATAAAAATTAAAAAAGGAGAATAAAAGTCATGTCGGCAAAAAGAGATTTGGCCAGGGAAATCCAGGCGTTGGAAGACGAGATTAAGGAGCTTGAGGGCAAGAGACTTAGGTCCATGTCGTCGCTGTTGGAATCGGTAATATCCAAAACCGAGATCGGTACGGACGAGGCAAGGTTCTTCAGAACCTACACCGCAGAGATCGAAGTCAAGCGCGAAAGACTCGTTCAGCTCAAGAAACAACTTGCAGAACTACTGTAAAATAAAAGCACCGCTTCGGCGGTGCTTTTATTAGTTAAGAGTTAAGAATGATTGTTGGTTTGAGCTTGACTATTCTAAAATGCGCATTCGAGCGAGCATATTAAGCTCCCCTTAGCAGAATCACAGATAATTCCGAATTTCCTAAACCGCAGTCGTCAGGATTTTTGCGCGAGTTTTTTCGTCGAATTCCTGTAAGCCCTTGCACAGCTCCAATAGCTTTTGCGCGTTTTCTTCTACGCTAAGGTTGTAAGCGGAGCGCACGTAATCGTACCCGAACACGTCCTCCGGACGGCACAAAAGCGCCGTGCCCATATAGCTCTTTTTAAAGGTAAGGCAGATATACGTCTTGTTTTGCAGTGACGTCACCACTCCGTCAAACCCTTTCATATTAAGCGATTGCTTCAGTTGATAGGACCGAGTAGGCTCGGTGCCGATTGCGTTCATAAGCTCTATCTCGCGGCGCGGCGCACGCCCCTCGTCGGATAACGAGTCAAAGTCGTACCCGTCGCGGCGGAGCGCACACAGGTAGGGGAATGCTTCCAGCGACACAAACGCCGACTTTTTGTTGACGAATTTGCCATACACCACCTTTTGAGAATTGATCGCTTTTTCGCGCATGTTCCACAGCTTCATAAAGCTTACGCCGCTCATCTGCCATGCGGAAAAGCCATCTTCCACCCAAAACGGAAGTATGCCGTACTCGTTTACGCAGTCTATTAAATCATCGGGCGAGAATATCCTTTCCATGTCTGTATTCTATATTATATGTACTTTTTTGTCAAACAAAAGAAAGAGAAAGCATTCTTAATTCCGCATTAGAAAAAGCCCACGGCGTTTATTACCATTCCGAGTGCGACGGAAAGGACGTACATTGCGGTTATTATAAGCACGGTGTTCTTTACCGATTTGTTCTGTTTGGCGAGCACGGCGTAGCCAAGCCCTGCGCTTACGCATAAACCTGCCACAGTTCCGCCCAAGGACAGTCCGCCCACAACGTACAGCTCGGTGATTACAACCGACGCGGCGCAGTTGGGAATCAGCCCGACGGCTGCGGAAATTACCGGCTGAAGATACCCGGTAGAGCTTAAAAACTCGGCAATCCGGTCTTCGCCTATATAGTACACTGTCACGCCGAACACCGCGTTTACCACAAAGATAAAGAATATGACGGTTGCGGTGTGCAACAGCGGATGCTTAAAGTACAGGTCAAACACGCGCTTTGCCTTTTGGCTTTTTGTGGCGGTCGCTTCTATCTCGTCGTCGGCGTGCAGCTCGTGGTGGTGGCAGCCGTGAATGTGGACTTTTTCTTCCTCGACCTCGGCTTCGTCATGGTCATGGTCGTGGTCGCTGTCGGTAGCGGCTTGTTCGGGCTTTACGCTGCGCTTTTGCATAATGGTTTGTACTGCAAATGCGGTATATCCCACGGCAAGCGCAAAAACAAGCTTGATTATTATTACGGGCAGGATTTTGGTTATGCCTGCGTAGCTGGATAGCATTATGGGCAGCGCCTCGTCGCTTGTGGCAATGTATACGGCAAAAAGCGTGCCCAACGCGATCTTGCGCTTGGTGTACAGCTCGGTTGCCACCACGGAAAATCCGCACTGCGGTACCATGCCGACCGCAGAGCCTACCATCGGCGCAAGCCCGCCGTTTAACGCCTTTTGCACTTTCAGATTTGACTTGTGCTCCAAAACCTCGATAAGTAGGTTCATTATCAGCAAAAACGGCAGAACCATAAGCGTATCCAACAACGCGTCCAAAAACACTTCGCCCATATAGAAGATTGTACTATAATGCGATTGTTTTGTCAACGACGGAAGGGGAGGGAAGATAATTAAGAATTATGAATTAACAATTAAGAATTAAGAATAACGTCGGAATTTAGAGAATTCACAATTATAATTACATTATAACTATATTTGAAATCTGTGAATAAAAAATGTGTATGGTCCTTTTATTTGCTTGACATATGTAATATTGCGGTGATAAAATACATTCCGTAAAATTGTGCATAAGTAGAACTTTGCACAAAAAAAGAAGTGTCTCGGAATTTAGGAGGACTTTCATGAATACGAGAAAGCAGAGCAGAAAACAGAACAGAACAGTACTTGCGGTCCTACTCATAGCGATTTTGGCATGCCTTGCAGCCTTTGCCGCTACGTTTATGGCTCCGAAAAAGACAGTCTCCGCTGCGGAGGACGACTACACGCGCGACCCCGTGGCAACGGTGTACTTGGGCGGAAAAGGTCGTATGCCCGAAGGCAACAAGTTCTACTACGGCGATGACAACGTCATTGCGGGTTGGCAAAAGGCAGTGGATTTGGCAGACCAGTTCAAAGACGATGCCAAAAACTATGTTAAGGTCGTGCTCCTAAACAACTGGACAGCCGGTGAAAAAGGCTTCGATTTGGTCGGCGGAACTACCGATTATTTCAGTGCCGGCAGATTATATGTCAAGCCCGATATTCATATAATGATTGACTTAAACGGGCACAATTTAGACCGCAATCTCAGTGCCGCTACCGCTAATGGACATGTGTTGCTGATAGAGGGCAAGCTTGCCGTACAAAACAGCGACACCGAAAAATTAGGCAAAATAACCGGCGCTCATGCAGGCGGGTCCGGCGTGCGCGGTGGAGGCGTGTATATTAACGGCGGTACTTTTAATTTGTTGAACGGTTGGATAACGGGTAATAAATTGGAAAGTACAGCAGCCACTCACGGCTCCGCGGTATATGTTGCCGCCGGCACGTTTAATATGTCCGGCGGAGTTATTTCCGAAAACGAATTTGTAACAAGAACGGTAAACGGATATGGGACCGTAAGTGTTTTTGGCGCCAGCAATTTCAATATGTCCGGCGGCATTATAGAAAATAGTGTTGCAACGTACGGCGCAGGTGTGTCAGTATATAATTGCAGCGGTAGAGTTAATATCTCCGGAGAAAGTATTATTCGCAATAACAAAGCATTGAATCCTACCGGCGGAATCAGCGCCGGCGGAGCCATTGCCGTAATTCAATCCTCTGCGACAGTAAATATGAGTATTACCGGAGGCAAAATTTATAATAACCGCACCGAATCCAGAGGCGGCGCGATGTATGTACAAACCACCGGTACGAGTAATGCGAATATAACACTCGGCGGAGACGTGGATATCCATCACAATGTCGCCGCCTCTGTCGAAGGTGCGGCTCGCAGTAGCTTGGGTGGCGGCATAACATTGTATAGCGGTGCAAATACATCGAGCATAAACGTCACAATGGAAGGTGGCTCGCTACACCATAATTTTGTCATTCACAGCGGCTTGACAGGCAGTAAAGACACTGCGGAAGGCGGCGGTGTGTATATTCACGCACCTGTTTTAGTTGCAAATAATGCGGTAGATGTCGTCGGTTGCACGTTTACGCTGAAAGACGGCTCAATCAACAACAACCAAGCATGCACTTACGTAGAGGCATTGAAAGCAGCCAACGCAGAACGTGAAGAGGGCGAAAAGCTGACCCCGGCACAGATGCTTGACGAAATTTGCGATAATATTTTCAACAACCCCGAGTATGATTATTCTCAGCTTGTAAGCTTGGGGTACAGCACCTTCAGCGGCGGCGTGCGTGTAGACGGCACCTTTATTATGGAGGGCGGAGAAGTAAGGGATAACACCGCAAACAGCGGCGGCGCAATCAACATGGGCGCCACGGCGAGTAACGCGGATAAACCGTATCTTCCGAATGTAACTTATGCTCATTTTCATATGAGCGGCGGCGCTCTTACAGGCAACTACGGTAAATACGGCGGCGGTATTTATGTTGCAGCCAATTCCGACATTCAGCTTTCCGGCAAAGCGGTTATCGATAATAACTACAGCTTGTTAGACAAAGGCAGCGACACCGATGACGAAAACAAGATTAAGACTTTTAGTAATCTGCAGATATCTTCTGCCGACAGCCGCCGAGTCAAATTCGGCAAGCTTGAGGACGGCGCAAATATTCACATCTACGTCAACGAAAACTTGGTAACAAACGGTCAGCCGTTTACGCAGGGCTATGGCGAGAATAACAGGGAGACAATAACCGTAAAAGGCAAGAGCGGCGACGAATATACAAAAACCGTATACGTCAATCCCTCCAAATACATTCATTCGGACACCGTATATCACGCAGTCGGCTTTGAACCCGATCCCACCAAAACGGTCACACAATACATCGTGTTGTTTGACAGCGGAGATAACAGCGGCGAGCTCGGCATGACAAGCGCACCGATTAAGTTTAGCCTCAAGGATAAGGAGGGCGGAGTCCTTGCCGAATACGAATATGGCGAAGAGGATTTGGCGAGCAAACTGCCCAGCAACTATATTGAATATACATACGGTGACGAGAATATCCCGTATTCTGTTTCCTCGAATTTTTCAACCACGGCGGCGGCAGCCTCGTTAGATGGTATAGCTACGGTTGCCGATGATTTGCAACAAACGATACTCGGCGAAAATCCCGCTGCGGGTTTGTATGTGCTTAAAGTAAGAGTTAATGCCGAAAAAGACGGCAAGGGACAACCGTTAGACCCGGTTTACGTCACTCTTACCGTTCTTGTACAATCCAAGGAACTTACCGACAACGACGTTGACATCATAATCAAAGACGCCGACGACTTCACTTATGACGGCAAGGCAAAGATGCCGACGGATATAGAAGTCAACTTTAAGGACGGCGATCCGCTTAATTCCAAGTACTTTGAAATCAACGGTTATGATAGCAACATAAACGCCGGCGAGAAAACCGCTGTCGTTATTGTCAAGTTCAAAGAGGATTACTGCGGCACGGCTAACGGATACTTTACCATTCGTCCGCAGTCGTCGGACGAAACAAGCATTACAACCGTTGTTACCTGGCAGAAATTCGATTCTGCGGCTAACGGCGGTCAGGGCGCCTGGGTGACATACAATCCCGCGACGGATAAGTTTACCTACAGCGGCGCCAACCAAGGCGGCAGCTTCCGCGCCTATCTCAC
>JAFLVH010000039.1 GCA_022508365.1 Clostridiales bacterium
CCTTATACCTCCTTATGGCAAAGATGATTACAACGACTGCAAATGCGCAGGCGACCAATCCTAAAATAATATCAATCAATACAAACGTGGTGTCGTACGCCGGCTCTATAGTGAACTCGTATCGCGCCTCAAGCGTCTCGTATCCGTCAAGCTCCACGCGCGCGATCATTATATAGTGTCCTGCCGTGGTGGGCTTTTCGGTGAGAATGATATCGGGGTGATCCTTGTCGATATACATGAAGAATACCGATCCGTACAACGCCGAGCCCACCGGATTGGGACTGTCTGAGTTGAATTCCTCCGACCAGCTCTCGATTGACGGCATGACACCGTCCCTCCACGCGTTTTTGGATAGCTGAACGTCAAACATCATTTCGCATGTTATCGTTTGAGTGTAACGCGCGTATGCGGATGCGACAACAATGTACTTGCCCGGCACAGTGGGGATTTGCGTACCCAAGTCCTTACGCGTCAACGCGTCGATATACCTATACGTAATGGTTTCGGTCTTGTCGCCTGTCAAGCTTGTTCTGGAGGTGGGCTGAGCCCATTTGTTCTTTTCTCCGAGGTAAAGCACGGAGGCGATGCGCACCGTCTGATCCCACTCGATTTCGCGCTCGCTAATGGTAAACATGATGCGGCTGGAATTGTTGGGTCCGAGATAGTCTTCCGGATCGTCGGGGTTTTCCGCATAAGCCAACATAAAGTACGTGCCCGGCGCCGTAGGCATATAGAAGGCATACGCGAATCTATCTTCGTTGATAAGCTGGGCATCATCGACCGCCGTTATAACGCCGCCGCGCTGCCACGACCCGTTTTTAAATTCCGCCTTGTAGAACTCAAAGTACGGTTTGCCGCGCGCAGGCCTGCCGCTGGGCATTTTTACAACGCCGTCCAAAGCGGCAATCCAACCGTCCATACCGGGCACGTCAACCCAATAGTTAAGATTGGTGTTTACAAAGACGGAGAAGTAAATAACCTCTTCCAGCCCGTCATACATCTTGGGTGCGCCGGCTACGGTTACGGTAACGGTGTAATCGCCGACAGGCGCGCTGTCGAGCAAGTTCTTGCCGGTCGCGCTGTTGTAATACACGTCTTCCTCGTCGTCACGGGCGGTGACCACTATAACGGGCGTGCCGTGAAGCGATTCTGCCGTGGGCAAATTGATTTCCTCTTTATAGTTGCCGACATACCAAGCGGCAATCTTGGGCGTATCGGTCCATCTGTTTTCCGCTTCGAACACCTCGAACGTGGTTTCTACGTCAAACGCCGCATAGTTACCGTTTTTCTCTACAAACACATGCAGGGTGTAGGTGCCGGCAAGCAGCTCGTTAAGCTGTATGGCGATATTCTTCGGGACATAAAGCTCGCTGTTGAAGTTGCCTTCATGCTCGTGATCGTCTGCGTCTCTAAGCTGGAACTCGATATTCGCTCCGTTGCCCGAGACAACAAACCGCACGTCACCGCGCGACGCGGGCAAGCCGGCAAACAAGTTTTTCGCTCTGTCGTAGTTGTGCCAAGTCCAAGCGGAAACTCCCGGCGTAACGTCGAATATCTTTTCCGTTTTGCCGATGATTTCAAAGAAGATGGTTTGCGTTAATCCGGCGTAGTTGTCCGTATCCGCCACGGAGAACACTGCCTTGTACTTGCCGACGTTGGCGGGTATATCCCTCTGCCCCGTGCTGTCCGAAACCGAAGTGTCGTAATACAGCTCGGACACCGTGCCGTGGCGCGCACCATAGGCGGCGGAAACCTTGTCTTCGTACACCCATTCGAGATTGGTGCCGGACTGCACGACATTGTTTACGGTGAATTCCGGAGCAAGCGTCCAGTTGTTTGTCGCCTTTTTGACCAAGAACTCTATTTCCTGACCGCCAAGCGCATTGTAGTTGGTCAAAACGCCCACGCTGACAGTAATCTTATATCCGTCTTTTTCTACGCCCAAGCCTTGCAGCCTGCGCACCAGCGCGTCGTACTCGGCGGTGTTGGGCTTGCCGTCCGCGTAGGATATGTCCACTCTGAACGCTTCCTCGGACGTTTCTTTCAGCGTTACCACAACCGTAGCGGAGGTGCCGTGTTCGGGCACGGGCAAGACAAGGTTGGGCTCGACATTGCCGTTGTTCCAAGTCCAGCCGTAACCCTCGTTGCCTGCGAGTTTGCTTAATCCCAAATTGATGACGCTGCTTCCCTCGCCCTTGCTCCAGGCGTTGTTTGCTCTCTTGATAGTAAGCGAAATGGTTTTTTCGAGCGTGGCGTACTTTTTGTTGCCGGTAAACGTGACGGTAAAGCTGTAGCTGACATCTCTGGCGTCAAGCGCGGAGAGCGTCTCCATAAGACTGTCAGTTATGTTTCTTTCGTTGTACGTGATGACAAGATTTTCTTGGTTGTACGTAGCCTCAAAGACAAGATCGGCGTGCTTTTCCCCGTACGTCCAAACTATGTCTGCCGGCGCGGATCCGCTCTTCCAGGTGTTTGCCTTAGCGGCTATTTTTACGATAAACGAATACGTAAGCTCGGTGTAGTTGACGTCGCCGGCGATTGTAGCGCTTACGGTATAATCGCCTTCCTCGCACTTTTTAAGCTCGGCAAGGAGGTCGGTCCAGGATCCGCCGGAATACAGCGAACCAGTTGTTGCTCCGCTTACCTTAAGCGTGTATTGCGCGGTTTCGTTCCAAGAAGGATACTGTTTCGATTTGGTAGGCTCTGCCAAACCGCTGTAATCCTCGTCGTACTCTTTGCTTAGTTCTGTGCCGTTGACTACAGGCACGCTGCCCCAAGCCGTAGTCACTTTGCTTATCTCAAAATCATAGGTGATAGAGCTTGCGGCGTAGTTGCCGGTTTCTGCGATGCTGACGATAATTCTGTATGTGCCGGCTGTCCATTCTTTTGTGTTATTGGTTAAATCGTCGACAAGCACATTAAATGCGCGCTCTGCGGGAGTGCTGCCGTCGCGCGTAGTTTTCTCGACCTGATCGGCCGCGCGGATGATTTTGAACAGGCTGCCGTTTTTGTTGACGGTGTACACCACCGTGTCGTCGCCGTAAGTAAACATAGGCCGCTGCAGCGAATCGGATAAAAACTCGCCCCAGGTCCACGTTATCTTTTGATTATTCTTTTCTTCTGTTTCGTCTTTGGCAAATTCTTGAGTGCAGCCGTTTTTCGCCTGCAGAATGCGGACGTTTACCCGGCGCGTGAGCGTTGCGTAATTATCGCATCTTACGATATACTCCACCGTGTAGCTGCCGGCAGGCTTTGCAAAGAGGTCCGCCTTCATTTTTTCAAAGTTGTCGTACTCGCCCGACCAGGTGGAGCCGTCGTATATGCGGTAAGTGACAGTAGCCGCCAAATCGTCCGAGACCTGAATATCGTTTAAGGTCTTGTTATTGTCTGGCGCGCCCCAGGACCATTCCACATCGCCGCCGCCCTCGCTGCCGCCATCGGACGGGTCGAATTCTATATCGGGCTGAGCAAGCGACACCGTTACGCTCACCGTCATTGGCGAAAGACTGAAGCTGCCCGCCGCACCGAGCTCCGCGGTAATGGATATGCTGTAATCTCCGACCGCCAACGCCTTAAGCGCATTGACAAGATTTACCGTGTCGCGGTCTTCCCCGGTAACTACTACCGAAGCTGTGGCGATTACGCCTGTGGCAATGTTGTTTTCTACTTTGGATATGGCGTAAGACAGCGTATAGTTTTGGATTGGCTGATTGCTTGCCGTGACGACGGCAACCTTGGTAAGAGCGCTGCTTTCGAGCGTGTCTGCGTCGCTCAAATTCCATGTGACTCTTTGCAGCACCGTTTTTTCATCCCATTGAACCGCTTGCGCGGTGATGCGGAAGAAAGCCTCCTCCACAAGGTCGTTGTAATTTTTGTTTCCTTTTAAGGTGGCGACCATCGCGTAATAGCCGGCAAACAGCCCCTTAAGATCTTCATCATCATCTATATCCATAGGGCTGTTGTAGTCCACGCTGGAACCGCCCTCTTCTTTTGCGGCATAATACTTATACTCTATTTGGTTTCCGGTATCTACGTCTGCCACGCCCTTTGTGGGATAGTTGGGCTCATTTCCGAACGTCCAACCTTTAATAGAAGGAACGATATCCCATTTGTTGTTAGCCTTGGATACGGTAAAGCGGATATCGCGCGACACTCCGGCATAGTCCGTCGTTTCCTTAACCTCAACGTGCAGGTTGTAGCTGCCGGCGTCAAGTCCTTTAAGCTCCGAGACTGTTTCGCCGCAAAGCGCCTGTAAAAAGTCGCCGGCCGAAAGCTCGATAAAGCCGCTTACATTATTGGAAACACTGCCTTCGCCGTCTATATTTTGAACGGTGTACAACACGTCGTCACCGAACTTTGCCCTGCCTGTCGCAAAGAGGTTTGCGCTGTCGGCGCTTCTATTGTACGCGTCACCGTACGTCCAGCCGCTTATCGAAGGAATATTTTCCCAACCGTTTGCCGCCTGCGTAATATTAAACGTTATGTATCCGACCAAATCGTTATAGTTTTCGGTACCAACAAGCTTAATCTCCAAGGTGTAGCCGTCCACCGGAAGCAAGTTAAGCGCTGCTTTGGTTTCATCTGTAAACTTGCCTACGCTGACTTCCAGCACCAACTTCCACGGCTCGGCAGCCGTCTCGGTATCGGCGGTTTCTATACCCTTGGTCAATGTGTATGTTACCTTTTTATTATCTCCACCCTCGTCAAGCAAAGCCTTGCCGGCGCGGAAGTTTTTATCTTCAAAGCCGCCGTACGCAAATCCCACCATAACAGGCGTGGTAGACCACGAGTTATCCGCCTTGGACACGCTGAACACTATGGACTGCGTCAAATCCGCATAATCGGCGGTACCCGCCAAATCCGCAACAAGCGTGTATTGCTTGGCAGGAAGATTGTTAAATTTGTCTATGACCTTAGTGCTGTCTATTGTCCCGTTGATATCGGTAAACTCAAACAAGCTGTCGCCCGAGGCGGTGTTGCCCTCGTACACCGAATAAGTAACATCTTTATTTTCGGGGTTGTTCTCCGGATCGCCCTTTTGGAAGTTGGTGCCTGCGCTGAAGTTTTTGTACGCCCAACCGGTTATAAACGGCGCGGAGCCGCTCTTCCAAGAGTTTTGCGCCTGCGCCACGCTGAACGTCATGGGCATGGACAGTGCGGAATAGTTGGTATCCTCCGCTATCGCCGCGTTAAGCGTGTAGTTGCCGGGGGTCAGCTTTTTAAGATACTCAACGTCTTCCTCCGACATTTCGTACTTGTTATCGCCGCCGGTACTCTTCGTAACGGTTAGGGTATACTTATATTCGCTCGACGAGGTAGAAACCAAATACAGTTTATATTCGATTCCGTCTGTGTTAAACGTCGCCGCGCCTGCGGTAAACAGTCCGGTGTTAAAGCCGCCGTACGTCCAACCGACTATGGACGGCGTAGTGGTCCACTTGTTTTGCGCCTGCGCAACGCTGAATATAATGTCAAGCGACAGCGCGGTGTAATCGGCAGAGCCCGCATAGGTCGCAACAAGCTTGTATTGACCTGCGCCCAAACCGCTTATATTGCTCGTGACGGTGGCTATATCGTCAAGCGGTCCCCATTTGGATTTGTATTCTTCGCCTTCTTGTTTATAAAGCGAATATTGTACTTTTACATTCTCATCGTCGGATTTAAACGAGGCTTTGCCCTCGGTAAAGAGTTTTTCGTCGTAACTGCCGAACGTCCAACCTATGACGGAAGGAGTGGTCTCCCATGTGTTTTGCGCCTGCGAAACGCTGAAGAATATATCCAGCGACAGTGCGGAATAATCGTCTGTGCCGACGAGCTGTGCGACAAGCTTGTATTGACCTGCGCCCAATTGCCCGAGCTTGCTCTTTACCGTGTCGGCGTCGTCAATGGATCCCGTCCACACCGTGGTGGACTTATCGCCCTCTTCCTTATACAAGGTATATGTTACTTTCTTGCCGGAGGGAGTAAACGCGGCCTCGCCGGGAGTAAAGAAGCTTGGGCTGTAGCTGCCGTACGTCCAGCCTATTACGGTCGGCGTGGTTGTCCAACGGTTTTGCGCCTTGGACACGGAGAACACCATGGGCATGGACAACACCGAATAATCGGCGGTGCCGTCTATATGCGCGTCAAGCGTGTATGTGCCGGGACTTAATGCCTCAAAATTATCTTTGGCGTTTGCTATTGCGGTAAAGTTGAACAGCGCGTTGCCCGAAACGGCGGCGCCCGTGTATACCGAGTACACAATGCCTGCCGTGTTAAACCGTGCCGTACCTGCCGTAAAGAGATCTGCGCTGTACCCGCCGATCGTCCAGCCGACTATCGACGGCGTTTTTGTCCAGGTGTTTTGCGCCTGCGTAACGTTGAAAACTATTTCCAGTCTCAACGCCGCGTAATCGGGGGTGCCTTCTAACTCCGCAAGCAATGTGTATGTGCCATAGTGCAACGCCTTGAAATTTGCCGCTATTTCTTCGCTGAGCGTGTTTGTTCCGCTAAGCGCTTTAAAGGAAGCGTCCCACGCCTTTTTTGATGTGCCGGTGCCTTCGTATAGAGTGTACGTTACTTCCTTGCCGGCTGTGTTGCGCTCCGCCACACCTCCGCGGAAGTTGGTGTCGGCGGCAAAGCCGTCGTACGCCCAGCCCGTTATAAACGGCGCGGTAGTCCAGGTGTTTTGCGTCTGCGCCACATTAAACGGTATGGACAGATTCAGCTTTGTGTAATTAGGCGTACCTGCCAACTCCACGTCAAGCCTGTAGTCACCCGCGCCAAGCGCGTTGAATTTGCTCCTAACGGTGGCTACGTCGGTAATGGCTTCATCCCACAGCTTTTCTGCGGTAGATGTGCCCACATTGTATAGAGTGTATTGTACTTTTACATTATCGGTGTTAAAAAACGCCTCGCCCGCAGTAAAGAGGTTGTCGCTGAAGCTACCGTATGTCCAACCGATAACGGTCGGCGTGGTTGTCCAACGGTTTTGCGCCTGCGAAACGCTGAATACCATGTCGAGAGACAAATCGGCGTAATCGGTAGTACCCTCCAAAGATGCGACAAGCTTGTACTGCCCTGCGCCCAAATTCTCGAATTTACCTTTTATCTCGTCCTCGCTGTTTAGGAGGCTGTCTTCCCACTGAAGCACGCTTGAGGTCCCTGTTTCCTCGTAAAGCGCGTACTTAACAAACTTGCCGGTTGTGTTGCGCTCCGCCACACCTGCGCGGAAGTTGGTGCCGGCATTAAAGCTCTTGTACGTCCAACCCGTTATGAACGGCGCGGTAGTCCAGCTGTTTTGCGTCTGTGAAACGACAAACGTCATGGGCATGGACAGCGCGGAATAGTTGTTGGTGCCCTCTACGGACGCGACCAGTGTATATGTGCCGCGAGGTAATGCTTTAAAATACGTTTCGTCGTCTTTCGACATTTCGTATTTTGCTTCCTCAGTCCCAACGTTGGTTACTGTAAGCGTGCGTAACACCGTGCCGGAGGTTGCGGTATCGGCATAAACCTTGTACGCGATTCCCTCGGTGTTGTACGCTGCCGTGCCTGCGGTAAACAGACCGGCGCTAAAGCTGCCGAACGTCCAGCCGACTATGGACGGCGTAGTCGTCCAGGTGTTTTGCGCCTGCGAAACGCTGAACACCATGTTCAGCGACAGTGTGGCATAGTCATCCGTGCCAAGGTACGACGCGACAAGCGTATACGTGCCGGCGCTCAGATTCGTAAAGTACGTCTTATCATCGGACGACATGTCGTACTTAGCGTCCACGGCCTCGCCTTTTGTCACATTAAGAGTGTACTTAGCCGTGCCGGAAGTAGCGGTGCCCTCATAAAGCTTGTACTCCACCACCTCGCCTTCGGTGTTAAAGTAGAACGGAATGCCGGCTTGGAAGCTGCCGCCTTCGGTGCTGGGGTTAAAGCCCTGGTAAGTCCAACCGAGCATGCGCGGCGTTTGCGTCCAGCGGTTCTGCGCCTGAGAAACACTGAAGAATATGGCCTGCGACAAAGCGGCGTGATCGGTTGCTTCGGCCAAAGTCGCAACCAGCTTGTACTGCCCTGCACCCAAGGTCCTGAATGCATCGTATATGTCGCTTGCCTCGGTCTTGGATGTAGTCCACTGCGGATTGGAGGTTTCGCCTTCTTCTTTAAAGAGTGTGTACTCTACCTTTTTGCTGTCGGTGTTGTGAAGAGGCTCGCCTTCCTGGAAGTTGCTATTATTAAAGCTGCCGTACGTCCAACCTATAACATACGGAGCTTGCTTCCAGCTGTTTTGCGCCTGCGCCACATTGAAGAATATTGACAGCGTCAAATCCGCATAATTTGTTGTGCCCTTGTACGACGCGACAATCGTGTATTGTCCTGCGGACAAGCCGGTCAAGTGATCTATATCGTCGTCCGACAAGCTGTACGTAACTTGGCCGCCACCATCCGGCTGACTTGCCGTCACGGTAAGCGAACGCCCGCCGCTTGTGGTGTCCGTGCCGGAATACAGCGTGTATTCCACCTGCTCGCCGGGCGTGACAAAGTAATAGGGCACGCCCGCCTGGAAGTTGCTCGCATCAAAGCCACTGTACGCCCAGCCGATTACAAATGGAAGCGTATCCCATTTGTTTTGCGTCTGCAGGACGGTTACTTCGCTGTATTTTGCTAAGGTTTGGAGTTCCTTTACGTTGTACAGCTTGTTGGGGTCATTCTCTCCCTCGGCGGCATTGGGATTTTTAATCGCCGGAACCTTACTGTCAATGTAGTACGTGCCAGCTTCAAAGGTATTGAGCGCGTCGGCAACATCCTTGCTTACCTTGTTGTCGGCGTCTACGGCAAAGTAGTCGCCCGTCGCGTCAAACGAATAGGTCTTGGCGCCGTCCTCGCCCGTTGTTATCTTAAGCCATTCGTATGTTTCGCCATTTTTGCGACCTATGCGGAACTGAATTACGCTTTTGTCCGTGACGCTAAACCTGAGCGTGCCGGTTATCTTGTTGTTGTCCTGGCTGAAGCTGTCGTAATCCCAGCTCGGCATTTGCGGAGCAATCGACCAGCTGTTTTGCGCTGGGAGTATATCGTAATAGACAAGCAAATCGTTCCCGTCGAATTTAAAGTAATCCGAATAATATTTTGTAAGCCAATCACCGCCTTCTTCGGCGTGCTCAAGCTTGGTTGTATCCCAAGAAACAGTGCTCTTATATTTGTCCTCTATCTTAAGCCTTACATAAGTCGTGCCGGTGTTTCGGTAATTTTTGTCGGCATCATCGTAATCGTAACCGTAATATTG
Organism: Clostridiales bacterium; assembly: GCA_022508365.1. Lineage (GTDB taxonomy): Bacteria > Bacillota > Clostridia > Christensenellales > Pumilibacteraceae > Anaerocaecibacter. The sequence continues at coordinate 9,257 of JAFLVH010000039.1, forward strand.
GCTGGCATAAACAACCGTGGTTACCCTCTCACCGTTGTTGTACGTTCCGTCTTGGAAATACGTGGGTTTTTCGGTGTCCGTAATCTTGTCGAAAATGTCTTTTACGTCAATGCCGGTGAACATCCATACATAAAAGCCGTAATTAGCAAAGTCTTGGGAATTGACGCCGCCTGCCGTAACATAGTTTTTGGCGGAAATGCTGTAGTAGACAGGGAAAGTGCCGGTGTCTCTAAACGACTCCGCCATTGTTTTTTCACTGTAATCCAATCCGCCGCCGTAACCCTCGCGGCTGTACTGTATTGTAACTTTGGTATCGTAATAGCCGTTTTGCGCCGCAGACCGCCAATATCCTTGGCGCGACGAATATGTAGAATATAAGAGCGTGCTGTTGAGCGCTTCATACACGCCGTTCGTGCCGGTAATATCGTCGTGCAGCGTAGCGGTACCCAAAGGACGGGAATTTCTGTAATGTTCTCCGTGCTCTTGGTCGGTAGCCATTTCGGTGCCGCGTATCTTATTGTGCAAATCGGTTGATTCCTTGCTGTCATAAGCTCTGGGCAAAACGTAAAGCTTGTATTCGCCCGTTACTCTGTCTCCGTCTTTGCCCTTGGGATAATACACAAGCGTAAGCGTATACGTGCCTGCCGGCATGGATTTGTTTATATAATATTGAATGGTGTTTTTTTCGTCTGTATACGGAACGGTTTTGCCGCCGGCGAAGGATGTTGACGGATACCACTTTTGCTCTTTTCTATTTTTGGGGCCTATTGCCTTGTCATTAACTTCATCAGAGCCGCCCTTTTTCCACCAGTAGTGGTGTTCAAAGGGGCCCATTTTTCTAATAGTCTGTTTTTCCGAGCCGTCGGCGGGTTCGAGCTCTATCGCAAATTCCGCCGTTTCCGCTGTCGCCTCTTTCGTGGGGTCGATGATATGTGGCTCGTTAACCAATATGTCGTTGCCGTACGTTACCGTATCGGCGATAGCAAATTTTCTTTCCGCGACGGGCGTAGTAAAGTCCTCAATATCGTAGTCTTGAATGTCGCCGCCGTTCTTACTTATCGCAAACGGAGAATACGGCTCGCCGCCGTTTTTAAGTCCGTCAAGACCGATTGCGTCGTCGCTGTATACTATATACCAATATTTTTTAAGAACAAAGGTTGTGTTTGTTCTGTTATTTAGAGGGACGTCCAAGCCTCTGTATTTTTCGGTCAGCTTGGATTCGTCGCTGTAATCGAATTGATAGTTGTTCTTATCGTCTCCGTCAAGCTCAAACTGGAACGACGCCACATACTCGCCCGAGCCCATTTGCATGCAGCCCTCTCTGCTTGTGATATGGAGCCATTTTCCTGCATACTCATAATAGGACTTTGTGTCATCCGTACCTATAGCTGCTCCATTTGCCGCCTTCTTTTCACCGTTGATCATTATATATTTGGTTATGGCTGCCCTGGCATTCTTAATATCTTCCTCTTTGGCGGTTGTGTCGTAAGCGGTTTTGGCATCAGCAAGATGTATAGAATAAGTGGAGTTTGTGACCGTTCTGGTGTTTACGGTAGCTTTGTCGCCCACCTGCACAAAATACCAGCCGTCATTGTGCTGATAAATTGTGTTAATATCGCCGTGTGCCGCCCAAGCCTGAGATGTAGTATTGATAAACGCGCCGAATTGGTTGACGTCTACTTTTATTTTGTTACCGTCTACCAGTAACGAGTCGGCATAAGGCTGTGCGCCTGCCGCCATGGGCTGTATCTCAAATTCGTATGTGCCGGCATTGCGCACGCTTGTCGTCTCGTCCGTGCCGTCCGTGCCGTCTCGATATGTAAACTTAGTTAAGCTGACTATATTTTCTTTACGGCTGAGTCCGAGCGCGGTGTAGTAATCTATGCACTCGTCCTCTTTTTCGCCAAGCGTGTACTGCTTGCCGTCAATCGTATACGTCTGCCCAAATGTGTACTGCTTCCGGGGTCCCGTATCGCCATCGGACGGTGCGTTCGTGGTTTTTCCTCCCTTTTGGCCAAAGCCCAAAATAGCGCAAAGCCCGCCGCACAGCGCCAAAACAAACAAAACGATAAAAGATAATACTAAACATTTTTTCTTCGTTTGAGATTTAACCATCATCATTTCCCCTAATAATAAGCCACGACTCTGTGTCGAAATAGCATAGCGGAACATTGCCGCTCCGCCGATGAATTACTATTATAAATCTACACACTGATAGTGCATAATATAATATATCAAATACACACGCGATTGTCAATATGTTCCAAAATTTTTTATCGAAAATTTCACGGGTTTTTTCCGCGCTTATTTCCCCTAAATGCAACCCATGTTTACGTTTTTCTTCCGTTGCGAACTTAACTTTTCAATTTCCAAATCCGATCTGCCCACATAAGTTGTTGTTTAAACGCATTGAGTTCTGTCTTCTCGTCAATTACGACAACCTCCACTCCCCAAGCATTGCCGAGGTCAATCATTTCTTGGGCCGTTACCACAGCCGACACTACGGTGTGGTGCGCTCCGCCGGCGTATATCCATGCCGCAACTCCGTCTTTAAAGTTGGGTCGATATTTCCACATCAAACCGCCGACAGGCAAATTGGGCATTTTATGCGGATATTTAACAAGCTCTATTTTTTGAACGATAAGCCGCATACGGTTGCCCATGTCAATCATGGACACTGCGATTGCCTCGGGTGCGGCTATGCCCTCAAACACCAACCGGGCGGGGTCGGACTTGCCGCCTATGCCGAGCGGATGAACTTGGATCTCCGGTTTTGTAGCGGCAAACTGCGGTGAAACCTCAAGCATGTGCGCACCCAAGCACAGCCCGTCTTTAAGGTCATAGGTGTAGTCTTCCATCATTCCCGTGCCCTTTTGGTCTGCCATGTACTGCATAACTGCGCCGAGCGCCGCAATCTTCCAGTCTCCCTCCGCGCCGAAGCCGTAACCCTTGCTTTGCAAATCTTGAATGGCAAGACCGGGAAGTTGGTTAAGCCCGTGAAGCGTTCCGAAGTGATCTACTATCCCTATATAGCCGCCTTTATCGCGGCAGAATTTTTCTATGGCAATCTCGTATTTGGCCTGTTCGCGGACGACGGAAATTTTATCCGTGCCCATTTTATACTTTTTTCCGTACTCTTTTATTAGCGCGTCTACTTCTTTTTCCGTAACGGCATTTATGTATTCGACAAGATCGCCGATGGGATAATAGTCCACCTGCCAACCGAGGTTTTCGTGTGCGTCTATTTTATCGCCTTCCGTCACAGCCACGTCGCGCATATTGTCCGAAAATCTGCAAACCTTAACGGTTTTGGAAAATGCCAGACCTGCCGCAACGCGGCACCAGGACGCAAGCTCTTTTAACGCCGCCTCGTCGGTATAATGCCCTACTATAACCTTGTTGTCCATTCGCATACGCGCAACGATATAGCCGAACTCCCTATCGCCGTGCGCGGCTTGATTTTCGTTCATAAAGTCCATGTCGATCGTATCGTACGGAAGCTTTTCGTTATACTGCGTGGCAAAATGACACATAGGCTTTTGCAAAAGCTTAAGCCCGTTTATCCACATTTTTGCGGGCGAAAATGTATGACACCACGCAATAATGCCCACGCAGTTTTCGTCCGCATTCACCTTTTTTACAGCCTCGACAATTTCGTCGGAGCTCTTGCACGTTGTGAGGTACTTTACAGTTACCGGCATAAACCGATTGACATAGTTTGCCATTTCTTCGGAGTGCTGTGCAACATGTTGTAAAACATCGTCGCCGTACAAAGTTTGCGAGCCGGTAAGCCAATAAATTATTTTGTCTTTCATGATATTCTCCGTCTATTTTTGACCGTAATATGCGTTTTTGCCGTGCTTGCGTTGATAGTGCTTTTCCAACAAAAACTTGTCGGCACGGGCGGCTTTATTGTTGACCGTTTCCGTAATCGTCGCCATTTTCGCAACCTCTTCCAGCACGGTTGCGTGGTAAACGGATTGCGCGCCATCCTTGCCGAATGCAAACACGCCGTGACTTTTGACGAGTACCCCGGGGACTTCCAATGGGTTCAAGCCTTTAAATTTTTCTATGATGACAAGTCCCGTATTCTTTTCGTAATCCCCGTCGACTTCCGCCTGCGTAAGCGACCGCGCGCACGGAATGTCGCCGTAAAAATAATCGGCATGAGTGGTGCCGTAAAACGGAATATCCCTGCCGGCCTGCGCCCACGCGGTAGCGTACGTAGAATGCGTGTGCGTAATGCCGCCCAAATTCGGAAAAGCCTTGTACAGCTCGATATGCGTAGGCGTATCCGACGAAGGCCGAAGCTTGCCGTCCACCACATTGCCTTCAAGGTCTACAACCACCATGTCCTCCGGCTTCATATGTCCGTACGAAACTCCCGAAGGCTTGATGACAATATATCCGGCGCCGCGGTCTATCTCGCTTACATTGCCCCAGGTAAACAGCACAAGTCCGTTTTTAACCAAATCGAGATTGGCTTTGCAAACCTTTTCCTTGAGGTGTTCTAACATTATTTAATCCTCCTTACCGCCTCGCGCACTATCGGAAGCCCTGCAATATATTGTTTGATAAAGGTGTTAAATCCATCTACGTCCGCAGGATCGGGCGCAACCGTTACGCCAGTCATATCCGCAAACACGTCTTTATCCAAATATGTATCAAGCGGTTTGTCGTTGTGCAGCAAATAATTTGCCAGGATAGCCATGCCCCAGGCTCCGCCGTCGCCTGCCGTATTTAACACTGTCACAGGCGAATTCAGCGCCGCCGCAAGAATACCTTGCGCAACGCCCTCCGTCTTGAATATGCCGCCGTGCCCGGTTATTCTGTCCAGCTTAACCTTTTCGTCTACAAGCATGATATCGCAACCGACCTTGAGCGCGCCGAATGCGGAATACAAATGCGTGCGAATAAAGTTGGCTATATTCAAGTTTCCGTCTGCCGTGCGCACAAACAACGGTCTGCCGTGCATGACGTTTGTAACATGCTCGTTGGACACGTAGTTATACGCAAGAAGTCCGCCGCAATCCTTTTCGCCCTCCGCTGCTTTATTATATAGCAATTCAAACAGCTCGCCGTCGCTCTTTTGTACGCCGAGGAGAGAGGCAAATTCGCCGAAAAGATTTATCCACGCGTTAAGGTCGGACGTGCAGTTGTTGCAATGCACCATGCCCACCGGCGCGCCGATAGGGGTGGTGACAATGTCTATTTCCGAATAAACCTTTTTCAGTTCGCCCTCGAGTACAATCATCGCAAATACCGAGGTCCCCGCGGAAACATTGCCCGTGCGCGGCTTAATAGCATTGGTGGCTACCATGCCCGTGCCGGCGTCGCCCTCGGGCGGACACAGCGGAATCCCGGCTTGTAAATCTCCTTGCGGATCGAGCAACCGCGCGCCGACTTGCGTAAGCTCGCCTGCATGCTCGCCCGCGAGCAAGACGTGCGGCAAAACGTCCTCAACCGCATATGAAACAACGCCCTTTACCTGCCGATTGTACTTGACGAGCATTGCACTGTCGTAATTTTTGGTCGCGGGGTTTATGGGGAACATTCCGGACGCCTCGCCCACTCCCACAACCTTTTTGCCGGTTAGTAAATAATGAACATATCCCGCAAGAGTAGTCAGATACGAAACGTCTTTTACGTGCGCCTCTCCGTCCGATATGGCTTGATACAAATGCGCTATGGACCAGCGCGCAGGTATATGATATCCAAATATCGCGGTCAGCTCCTCCGCCGCCTTTGCCGCCGTGTTGTTTCTCCAAGTGCGAAACGGGACAAGAAGCTTATCGTCCCTGTCAAAAGCCATATAACCGTGCATCATGGCAGATATGCCGATGACGCCGATTTTCGAGAGAGTCACGCCGTATTTTTGCTTTACGTCCGCTTTGAGTGCGGCATATGCCGACTGCATGCCGGTAAGAATATCTTCAAGCGTGTATGTCCAAATATTGCCGACGTGACGGTTTTCCCAGTCATGCGCGCCCGATGCGAGCGGAATGTTCGCATCGTCCACAAGCATGGCTTTAATTCGCGTGGAACCAAACTCGATGCCCAGTGCGGTCGCCCCACGTTCTATGGCTGACTTTTGATTGTTTTGAATTAGCATCCGAATCTTTCCCGAAAAATTGATTATTTCCGCAAACACATGCAGCAAAATCCCACTTACATATATACAATTCCATTATACATCATAAATAATAAGATTTCAATACATCTGTTTAAATTAAGATAATCGACATCAATTAAACTCCCAAACCATATAACAGTCAAATGTGTATAAAGCTTTGCCTGTTGACTTTATATCTTATAAAATCCGCAACATAAAAGAAAGCGCCCGATTTGAGCGACGATCCAATTGTGTGCTTTTGGCGGAGCCGCTGCTGTCGGATTTGCTCTGTTGCGTTTGTATTACGGTTTCGGCGGCAATTTGCTTTCGTGGATTAGTGTTGCTATTGTTCATTGACGACCGCAAGGACTGTGAACCGACACTGCGGAAACGGCAATAAAAAACGGAGTGGCACTACTGCATACCACTCCGCCAATCTTCAATCGAAAAATTATAAAATCCTGCAAATATAAAAAGACAGTCTATATAGGACTGCCTCTTGCGCTTTGTTATTTATATTCTACGATAAATTGAAATTTATCTTCGATTATAAATGTCTTGCAACGGCGTATTGCTTTTTTATACGATTAACTTTGCTCTGTTGTGTTCTTTAATTGTTTTGTCTCTTTTTTACTAATTATCTTTACTATTTGTGTAGTGGTGCCGAATACCGCACCTGCAAAGAATGATGAATAGTGTCCCTTATTGTGCATTAAATCATACGGATACCATGTAAAACTCACTGTTGATGTTCCACCTTTAAAACACATAGCAAAATATATCAGAGCAATTATGATAGCTCCGGAAATTAGATCAAAATCATTTCGCGTCTCTTTTCTGAGCATGAAACAGTAGTCTATAATCACATAAGCATAAAAACCGAAGTTTACTCCGGAAAAGCCGTGCCAGTAAACTCTCAAATGATTTGCACCAACTGCCGTTGAAGTAAAAAATGCCATAGCCGCTACTAGCAGCAACAAATTGATCGTCCCTTTTTTTCTCTCTAAATACAAGCCCACGACAAAGAAGCATAGCATATTCAACAGTACATGCTGCCAGTTGGTATGAGAAAAAGAATTAAGAAATTGTCTGATTAAATTGTCGAAGTTTAAAATTGCTCCCCAATCTGATTCGTTTTTTCCAATAGAATGTTCCCAAACATTTCCGGCAGCTCCAAACAAAGTGATATTGATAATTACTATTAATATGGTACCTATAAAATAATAGTTTCTGTTCCACCAAAATAGTTCTTTGGTATTATCGTCAATGACCTTCATTACTTATACCCCTTAATACTTTTTTACGAACGTTTGTTATTTTCTTTTGCCGTTCCTTTTATCTATTTGTATTCATCAAATTACGATAGTTATCATTTATCGATTTTAGAAATTAAGACCTTGCTTGTTTGTTACCTCTACCCAAATAGTAAGCGTTTTATTTTCGTCGTATGAAGCCAAAGCTATCTTAACTTTTCCATAAGTAGCGATATGAATTAACCCTTTATCTTGAATAGTACAGCCCAATTTTTTAAGCGTTTTGTCAAAATCTTGCAAAGTAGAATCGCAAGTTATTCCGTAAACGCTAACTTGTGGATCGGTTATTTCAATTCGTGTTACAGTATCGAATTTCCCATTGTTAGAAGAATAATCGGGGTAAGCCGTAACCGTATATGTTACACAATGTTTCGGCTGTATATCTGAATTTTCTTCGGTTATTTCGTTTGGTTGATAATCTTTTCCAAAGAATTTATATGCACCGAAAACGTCGTCCACGCTATAATGGTCTTTGTAATCCTCGCTTGTTACTTTTTCTGTAACCCAAAATTCCAAAGAAGTATCTTGTGGCTTGGCAAGAATTTTATCACTTGTGCAACTTACCATTGAAAAAAGAGCAATACAAAGTAACAACAATGGCAACAAAAGTTTTTTAGCTTTTATAAAGAGCCTCCTAATCCACATAATATTCTCCGCTAAATTGAAATTTATATTCGATTATAAATGTCTTGCAATGCCAATATTGCTTTACCTAATTCCGTACTACCTAAAGGTCTTAAGGTATCTGATATGTGATATGTTGACACTAACCGTCGTTGCCTTTTGCCATATTTAAAAAATTTCTCCCCATTTATAAAATGGTCGCGCAATTCATACATTTCTTTTAAGACAATATCTTCTAACTCTTCTTTGGTCCATTCAGAATTTTCGTTATTTAGATCTAATTCGGCAAGTGTAATAACTTTTTGAAGATTTTCCATCATAATCGCACACCCGTTTCGTAACTTAAAAAGCATAAAGCCCTCCGCTAAATTGAAATTTGATAACTTAATACCAACGCCCATATTTAGACTTATTCGCATTTATTACTTCTTCAATATATTGAGAAAGATATTCAGCGACTAAGTCAATACTTTCTTTACAGTCAATATTGCCATAATCTTCAAACCGCGATTTGTACTGTTCGTTTTTAATAAAGAGATGCTCGGTAAGAGGATCTCTATCCCACCTTTTATAATATACAGCAATACTGACACCATACTTCATTTTCACATCTGTAAAATAAGTAATACTAACATGAAAATCGTCTTTTTCATAGCTGACAGCATTCTCACAGTTTACACTTAAGAATGTTTTTTGAAAACCATGTTCTTCTAAAAATTTAAAAGCTGCTTCAATGTATTTTGTAGGGTTTTGTTCAAATTCATTTTTCTTTTTACGATGGAAAAGAGAGCATAGACTCATAATCTTATTCTCCGTTAAATTATTGTTTATCGTACTATCATTATATCATAGTTAAAAGATTTATTCAAGACAATATTAAAGGCACTTCGAGATTTTTTCAAAGTGCCTTTAGTGTTATTTAGTCTTGCCGTTTTCGTCACGCTTTTGCGTTAGATATGTCGGCGGTTTCTCGTCCATCTGGACTGTTATCATCGTATCCCCGTCAATAAAGTCTACCGAGATTATTGACGGGAGCAAATACGACGACGATTGGCGGAGAAGGCGGGATTTGAACCCGCGCTCCGTGTTACCGAACTACTCCCTT
>JAFLVH010000004.1 GCA_022508365.1 Clostridiales bacterium
CTGTTGCACTTTCCTTGAAGTCGCCTTCACCGGTAGTTAGCCGGCGTTCTGTCCTGCGGTGTTCGGACTTTCCTCGTTAAAAACGCAACCGTCCGGTCATCTCGGAAACATTATAACATTATTAAACGTTATTTGCAAGCAAACCATAGTAAAATTAAGAATTAAGAATGCAGAATTAAGAATTATAAATGTTGTTGCGCTAATGTGCAGTTGATTTAAACGCAATTGTTCCGAGTAAAAACAATCACATAGCTAACAATTTATTTATGTTCGTGTAAAATATCCTGAACAAGGCACCATTCCCACGTGCAGATATATCTGCATCCGCGGAACTCCGCGTAATCGGACATATATTTTGCGTGGTACACTTCCTCGAACTCGCCGCTGCTGTTTAGATGATATATCGCTTCGCTTGTGATTAAAAATAATCCTCGTTCGTTCCTGTAAAAGTGATAAAAGTGCGGATGAATTCTGGGATCAAGCTTTTTGCTAAAATCGTAGATTTGCGCAAGGTTCTCCTTTTCCGTAACATCGAGAAGCTCTAAACGCCGTTTAACAGTAGAGATATACTTTTTTCTAAGCACAAGAGTTCCGCCCTCTTCTTTGTACCTACCGTAGGAGCACTCGTATATGCGTCTGTTCTTTACATCATAAAAATTTCTAATCAGATAATAGCTACCTTTGGAATATTTGTGAAAGTGATAATAAGTGTAAGGTTTTTCGCCTTCATTGGCTTCGCGCTCCATTTGAGGAAGCGGAATTGTAGTATACGTTAATGTTTCCGGATAAACGCGGTAAATAAAAAATTCTATCCCATTTTTTGTTTCTTTGGTGGCACGACCGTAGATTACATTTTCTTCCTCGTCGTAATAGAATTTAGGATCGGTACTCGGAGATCCCTTCAACCGCATTTTTCCGAGGAATGTAAAATCCTTCACGGAATAAAATGCAAACTGTCCGACAGTTGACTTTACGGCGATAATCCCGTTTTTATGCGAGATAAATATTTGATTTGGGTTGGCTATGTCCGATAGCTTTGCTATACTTCCCAGCGTTTCTATATCAAACACGCGCACCGAGCGCGCGCTCAACAGAAAAAACCGAGAATTAACCTCGTCAAAGGTAATATTATAAGAACACCCGCTGATTTTACGATTCACCTTTTCCTCCGATTACTGTGCTAAATTTATTGCGGTTAATAAGACTTTCATAGAGAAAAGGGCAAAGACGACTCCATCATAATCCTTTTTATGTGGCTCTAAAACTGCATTAACCGCATTATACGAGGATGACAAAACGATAATTATCGTTGCCGCCAAAAATCTGAACTTACTTTTGCGCTCTGCGCAAGATGGAGAGTTCGGGCAAGCGGACGCCCAATAGCTTTACGCGCTTAGCCGGGACCTTTGCGTCGGTTATTCTTTCGCCGTCCTCATACTCCATTACAGGCACTTCAATTATCTTGTTAAGATACTTTTCATCGGGAGAAAGCACCTCTAAGCTCTCGCCCGTTTTAAAGCGATTGCGCATTTCCACCACCGCGCCGTCCTTTTGATCGCGCATGACTATTCCGCAAAAGTCATAGTATTTTTTAGGATTGTTATCATGCACCGGCTGACCGAAATAAAACCCGGTGTTAAAGCCGCGATTTGGCGCCTTTAATGTCTCGTTTACGTACACGTCAATCGGCTTACCGCTTATAGACGCGTCCAGAGCCTTTCGGTACGCGTTTACAATGCACGCGACGTAATATTCGGATTTTACCCTGCCCTCTATCTTGAACGACGTGACGCCGGCGTCCCACACTTCCTTTAAGTGCGCAATCATATTCAAGTCGTTGCCGCCGAAAATATATGTTCCGTCGTCCTGAACAAACTCCAGATTTTCGTCACTGCATTCCGGCTTGAACATCATTCTGCACGCTTGATTACACTCGCCGCGGTTGGCGGATCTGCCGGTAAGATAATTGGACAGCAAGCACCGCCCGGAATACGAAATGCACATTGCGCCGTGCACAAATGCCTCCAGTTCCACGCTGTCGGGAATACTGTCGCGTATCGTGCGTATCTGTTTGAGATTCAGCTCCCTCGCCAATACTATGCGTTTTACGCCCATATCCGCGTACATGCGAGCTGCTTGGCTGTTTGTCACGTTGGCTTGCGTGGAAACATGCACAGGCACGCCTGCATGTTTTTTAAGCAAATGGTTGATAAGCCCCAAGTCGGACACGATTAAGCCGTCCACGTGCAAGCTCTTTAAGTAATCGACATACTCGTCAACGCCGCCGAAGTCGCTGTCGTTCATGAAAATATTGAGCGTGACGTAAAACTTTTTATTGCGAGAGTGCGTGGCAAGCGACGCAGCTTTAAGCTCGTCGTAATCGAAATTTTTGCACGCTGCGCGCATGCCAAGCGTTTTTCCGGCAAGATAAACCGCGTCAGCGCCGTATTCGAGCGCAACGTCCAGTCTTTTCATATCGCCTGCGGGCGCTAAAATTTCCGGTTCCATACTAACAATCTATGACCATGGGTAAAATCATGGGGCTACGGCGCGTCTTTTTGAAGATATAGTTTTTAAGCTCTTTTCTTATTGTGTTGTTGAGCGTGTTCCTGTCGTACTCCCTCAAGTCCAACCCGGACAGCAGGCGCGACACGGTCTCGCGGCACGCCTCAAAAAAGTCGTCGCCGCCATCCTTGTCGTACGCAAAGCCGCGCGAGGTTATATCTATTGCGGACGCCGTGCCGGAAAGCTCGTCAATGCAGATGACGGCAATAAGCAATCCGTCCTCCGCCAAATGCTTTCTGTCGCGCAACACCGAGCTGTCGGTATCACCAACGCCCAATCCGTCCACAAGCAGACTGCCCGACGCAACCTGTTCGCCTATCTTAAACATTTTGTGCGACACATATACGCAATCGCCGATGTCGGTTATTATTATATGTGAAGGCATTTCACCCATTGCCACGGCAAGCTCGGCATGCTTTTGCAGGTGTCTGTGTTCGCCGTGGACCGGGATAAAATACTGTGGCTTAAGAAGTGCGTGCATAAGCGACAGTTCGTCTCGGCAGGCGTGACCGGAAACGTGTATCTCCGCCAAGCTCTCATAAATTACGCGTGCGCCGTGGCGGTAAATGTTGTTAATGACGGAATACACCATGCGCTCGTTGCCGGGTATGGGATGCGCGGAGAGAACTACGGTGTCGTTGTAGCCAAGCTTGACCTTGGTAAACTCGTCCTGCGCCATGCGAGTGAGCGCACTCATCGGCTCGCCTTGACTGCCTGTGGTGAGTATGACCAAATCCTTGTCGTCTACGTTTTTTACCTTTTCTATATCTATAATCTGCGAGCGATCTATCTTAAGCTCGCCTATCCTCGCCGCGCATTCCGCAACATTTATCATAGACCTGCCGCTAAACGCGACCTTGCGTCCGAACTCTGCCGCCAAATCTATTATCTGCTGCAAGCGGTGTATGTTTGACGCAAACGTCGCTATTATAAGCCGCCTGTCCTTGTTTTCGTTGAATATGGTGCGCATGGACCGCCCCACCGTCGCCTCGCTCATAGACGTGCCCGGACGCTCCACGTTGGTGCTTTCGCAAAGTAACAGCAAAACTCCCTGCTTGCCTATTTCCGCAATGCGCTGCAGGTCTATCATATTTCCGTCAATCGGCGTATAGTCCACCTTGAAGTCGCCGGTGTGAAACACGGTGCCTACAGGCGTGGAAATGGACAACGCGCAAGAGCCCGCTATAGAGTGCGACACCTTGACAAATTCCACCTTGAACGCCCTGCCGAGTGAAATAACATTACCCGGCTGAACAACGTTAAGATTGGCGTTGTCAATATGCATTTCGCGCAGCTTGTTGTCGATGAGCGCAAGCGTCAGCCTTGTGCCGAATATCGGAACATTACATTCCTTTAAAAAGTACGGAACGGAACCTATATGGTCCTCGTGGCCGTGCGTAATAACAATGCCGCGGATTTTGTCCTTGTTTAACATGAGATACGCGGGATCGGGAATGATAAGATCCACGCCCGGCGTGTCGGACGTAGGGAACGTAGAACCGCAATCGATGATGATTATGTCCTCACCAAACTCAAGGGCGGTCATGTTTTTGCCTATTTCACCCACACCGCCCAAAAAGATAACCTTTAAGATAGGCTCAATAAATTTCTTATGCTGCAAAATATTGCCTCCGTTATTACTCGATTTATTTAATATAAATGCGGTTTTATTTACAGTTTAAAATTACACCGAAATAAATAAGAATTAAATTTATCTGCACAAAAAGACAACGTGATAGCTGTTGATTTTGCCTATGTATTAAAATGAATTATGCGAACCTTCGCGTCGATATAATTATAATCCATTTAAAAATAAAACACAAGTCTTTTTGCACAATTTGACAAAAAAATCATACAATCCCGCACAAAAAACGCCCCGATTGCTCGAGGCGTTTAATGATGTTTTACTTTACATTACGGGAGGATTGTTAGGGTCGGTAGGCGCGCCGGGGTTAAGACCTATAGCTCCGCCTTGAGGAGGCACATTCTCACCTGCACCAAGCATAAGCCCGGGATCGTTCTGCGTAGGCATTGTGGGCGGCAGATAGCCAAACGACTGCATCATGCCCATGCTGCTTGCACCGAGGCGCATCATCTGCTCCTCTAACTCCATTTCGGAAAGCAATATAGCTTCCAACTCCTCTTGCTTGCGCTTGCGGCGCTTGACAAGGATTACGATGAGGATTATAAGCGCAATCAACACCAAAATGCCGATGCCGACGCCCCACCATATAATCGGGTTGACCTCGTAGCTTATCATGATCTTGTCCCAGAACGACGGGTCGGGTCTGTCTATGTTCTTTATCTTGAACGTGACCTTGGTTACCTCGCCTGTGCAATCCATGACACCAATCGTTATGTTGCACTCGCCGTTGAAGTTGAACGTAATGTATAATAGCGTTCCGTCCTCGCTGACGCGCACAGAACAAATCGTAGGAGAAGATACGGATACGGACTTTGCGTCGAATGTAAGCTGATCGCCAAGCGGCAGCTCTACGTCGTCAAACAGGTCCGTCGGATTGAGCATAGCCGTTCCGTTGTTGTCCAAAACAAACGATCCGCGGCCGGTCTCAAACAGCAAGCCTTCCTCATTGTTGTTTTTAATGTATTCCTTGAGTGTAGGCATGTTATTTTTGATGACGGTCACATTAAACGTCATGTGAATCGATTTTACGTCGGGATCGTCAATCGCGGTCTTGTTTTTGAACGTGACGTTCATTCTGATGTTTTCGGCTACGGATTCGCCCTTAATCATCCAGTCGTCGCCGTCCTTATACACGCGCACGTTACCGGACGCGGTAAGCTCGGTAATGGCGTATTCTGCGCCGGGGTTAAATTTGCCCGGTTCCTCCGTAGCATGATCCTTTATGCCAAAGGTATCGTCAATGGAGTTGAACAGCGCAGCGGCGTCGATCTTTGTGGGAAGGCTGCGAATGGCGGTTATGTCATTGAGCTTGATATCCGAAATATCGTAGCTGATAATAAAGTGGAGGATGAACTCGACAGTACTGTATTCTATCGCGTCGGCGCCTTCCACAACGTCGGCAACAATCACACTGACATACTGCTCGCCGTAATAGCCGGCCTTGGGAGTGAACGTGCAATTATACATGTTATCGGCAATTGCAATGCCCACAAGGTCGCTCGCACTGTCGCTGTCACGCACGCAGTGCTGATTGCCGTTGGAAGGATTGCCTTCGTAAACAGCCGATACACCCGCTATCCTCAAGGCGTCGCCGTTGAGGTCCTCGACATAATCGTTGATGTCTATGACAATCGGTTCGCCATCTCTGGTGTCGTAGCCGGTCACAATAAACGGCTTGTTTTCCACACCGGCCTTAAGCGTAGGCGCAGCGTTGAGAATGTGTATGCGCACAGTAACGGTAAAGCCGAGGAACGGATTGGTAGGATCGCCGCTGCGGTCGATAATACGCATTTTTGCGGTTGCGTCATCGATATTGCGGTTGTACGACAACAGGTTTATGCTGAACCCGGCAAAATGGTTTTTGTCCTCGGGCATAACATTATTGTCAAATCCGAACAGAGGTTTAATTACCGCCACGTCCTCGTTTGCTTTGTCCGAGCGTACCGTCAGCTCCTTGCCGTACATCAGATACGAGTTGGATTCGGCGCTTTCCGCCCCGACAAGACGCATGGAATCGGTGTCCGTACGCATTCTTGTGTAGTCCGGATCGGCAACATACGTGCCTTGGCTATCGACAAAGTAGAACGGCGCAAGCGTCCTTTGCGGTACCATATATGCGTCTATAAAGTAGGAACGGTAATTTTCCTCATCTACCGAAAGCTGATAATAGCCGTTTACGGGATCGGGCGTTACCTCAATAATCTTTGACGCGTCAAGGTCTATGTCAGCGTTTTTAATGGTTATTGTTACCTGAACCTCAACCGCCTGTCCGGCGCGGTCCTTTCCGTAAATATTGAACGGAACGTCTACTTCGGACAGATAATTTCCGTCAGCGTCTTGCACATCGATACGCCTGTTGATTGTTACGGCAATCGTGTATGCGGGAATTCCCTCCACCGGTTCGCTTGAGTTGTTTACCTCTATCGTAAATGCCTGAGGCTTGTTTATACCCTCGTTGGCGCGCCAGTCTATTTCGGCTGCGGTCGCGGCGCTGAATGCCCTGTTATAGTCCGGCGTAAGCACCGTGCTGGACTGGAAGCCGTCATACACGACATAATCGTTGAGGTCGGAATCGGTAAACAGCGAGCCGTACGGATCGTCGTTGTCGTACAGTTTAATAAAGATACGATTGTCGTTTTGACCGTCTTTCTTGCTGGTAACGTCGCCCTCGTAGCTGAGCACGCTCTCTTCTTCCGTAGCAATAGGCGCGGAGTCCATAACGTTTACATAGAAGATATCACCGCAAGCCGTGTCCACGTTGGAAATGTTGACCGCGCGAGTATCTGCAATGTGTTTTTCGATCTGAACGTAAAGCGGAATCTCAACGTCTATATTTGCGGAAACCGGTCTGAACAGAAGTGACACACCGTCATCGCCCACGTCAAACATGAAGTAACGCTGGAGGAAAAGCACTAGCGAACGGTTTACATGGGTCATGGTAGTGCCGTCATCATAGAAGCCACCTATAAGGAAGCTGTCTATGTTGAGATGCTTTTCGTTGAGGAACGCATTGTTACTTAAATCGCTTTCCGACTTAAGCGCAAGCACCTTTTTGTTGACAACGGAAGGATTTAAGTTGAACAGCGAGGAGATATTTTCAAGCGACATTGCCTGATACTCGCTTTCGCTGCTGCCCACCGTCGCCATAAAGGCGTAAATGCGCACTTCGTAATGGCGGTTGAGCGAGCTGTGCATGATATCCGGGTCGGTCAAAGGCCGCGCGCTTGCAGCGGTTTGGTCAACCGACGCAGGCATACCGGGATACGTGAGGAACTGGAACGTGCTTTGTACGTCAACAATGGTGTTGCGCTCGTCTTCGTCCTCGGGCAAATCGATGCTGTAACCGCTGTAATCGTCAAAGGACTTGACGTTGACAGACGCGATAGATCCGCGCTGGAACTGCTCCTGACGCACGGAGGAATTGGTCATTTGTGCATCGTTGGTTATGCTTGAGTAAAGCGTGGAAAGACGTATTTCAATAGGAATAGCGTTTTCAAAGATATTGTTGCCGCTGTCGCGCACATAGAACCGGATAACATCCTCGTCAAAAGAGCTGTTGTACGTCTTGCACTCGATAGTAAACCACCTGTAATCGGGTGAAATCTCTATCGTGAACATGTCGTTGTAGTAGATCAACCTATTGTCGGGATCCTTGCTCATAGCGGTGTTGTTGAACGAAAAGACATTATAATCCGCTCTATCCTCGCTGTACAAGGCAAGTATGTCACCGCTGTCCGCATCGTATGCTATCTCGTCAAGCGGCAAGCGAACTTTTCCGTATGCCTTGACTGATCTGCCGGTGTTAAGCGTAACGTCCTTGTATGTGGCGGTAACGGTGGGAACGTTGTTAATATTCTGCGTCGTGTTCTTGTCGGTTACGTTGTCGGCAATCATGTACATGCTGTAAACGCCCTTTTGCAGTACCTGAGAACCCATAATATTCTCATATACAGGGCTTAACGCGGCGTTAAGCGTGTGACGATTGTCGCCATAATCGATTGCAACGGGCTTGGAGCTAACCACCGTAACGTACATAGTAAAGGTAATGCGCGCCATGTTGGCATCGACAACCGTAATCGTTACAGGCATGTTGGTGCAAACAGAGCTTGCCGTGATTGTTATATCCAAGCAGTACTGCATACCGGTGCTCTGAGACGAACCCTCAAGCGGCAGACCGTCTCCGCGCCTGCCTAACTCGAAGCAATTGTCGTTGTAATAGTCAACGCTCTCAAGACGCAAGCCCCACGGCATATCGTCGTCTGCAATTGCAAGATAGCCGAGGTGCTGATTGCTGCCGCCGTCGCTTACGTAGCTGTGAAGAGCATACTGACCGTTGCCATCGATATTCCTTTCCGTAAGCTGCTCGTACTTGACCGTTGCGTTTTCGGCAAGCAGATTGGCTTGCATAATATTGGCATATCTGTGACTGGGATCCGCTCTGTTCGCCACAATATCGTAAGAAGTGGATGCACGTGCGGACGGCGTGGGAGTTGTGTAATCGGAACTCGATTCATTAGCCTCGGAACCGACAAACCTGTTGTACGGCGTGGTAACAACCGTAAAGCTGTCACCCACCTGCATTTGAAGGCCGTTTGCTTTGTTAACAGCTTTGCCGCGAATTGTGGGAGTCTGGTTGACAACGTTGATCTTGATGTACAGATCTTTTGTCTTGTTGCCGTCGCTGTCGGTAAAGTTAATCTTAAACGAGAAGTCGTCCTGCTGAACGGAAGTAGTGACATTGTCAACGGTGGTCTGATACGTTGTACGCCTATTGGCGCGGAACATGATATCATTGCCGATGGGAATAGCGCCATAAGCCAACGCATCCTGCACCTGCGCTCCGCCGTTATCGTTGTAATAGTCCATGTACATTATCACGTCCGGCATATAGGAATAACTAACACCGATGTAATTGGGATTGGACGAGTACACGGCATTACCTTGGCGCAGCTTCAAGTTATCCTGCGCTATCGTGTTTGCATTGGTGGAGTATGTCTGAATATTGTTTCTGTTGTTAAACGGCGAAACAAGATATGTGCCGCTTTCCAACCTGAACATATCATCTCTGCGCAAAGTTTCCGAATCGTAATTATTTCTGTTGCCGGCTTTTTCTTTGAGCAAATCGTAATCAGCCTTCCAGAAGAAATTGGTGCCGGTCTTGAGCAGACTGTCGCTGGTGATGACATGCGAGATATTAAGCGTGTAAGGCTGATTTATGGCAAGCGATACATTGATCTGCTTGCTTCCGTCCGAAGCGTAGTCTTCAAGGTTGTCTACAAGCTTAGCAGACGAACCGGAGATAGCTACACGGATCTCAACCGCTACATAAGACGCAGCGCCGAATCCGTCGCCGTGATCGTCGTAAATGAGCACTTTAAGCGGATAGTACGCGCCACCCCCCGCATTGTTGGAGTCAATAAGCTTAAGTCCGCGCTCCAAATAGTAATCCGAAACTGCGGTAAGATTGGAGCTGCCAATCATATCGGGGTTGATAGACGTCTTTGCCTTGGGAGTGATAGAGAGCGTAGATCCGTCAAGCGACACGCCAACGGAGAAGTACTTATCGTAGCCCTCATTGTTGTTGTACGCGTAAAAACCGGTGTTTGGCTGATATTCGCTTGTCCTGCTGTCTACAGCGCTCTTGTCTCGGGCATTCAGATAGTTTTTAATAGACGTCTGCGCATATTGGCTTGTTGACGTATTGCTGAATGTAATATTGGTGTTTGCACTGTCCTCATCAAGCTCCAACACTCGTTGATAGCCGGTTAAATACTTCAATTGCCGCAGCGAGCTATACGAGAACTTGGCAGTATCGGACTTGGAAGCGTTAACCGTATTGTCCGAATTGTAAACCACGTCGGCGTCTGTATACTTAATGACTTTGCTAATGTCAGGGACAGTAGACGCACGGGACAATGCAATGTACTGAGTATCCATGTCAGTAGTCAAATCAAGCATCTCGATGTAGTAACCGGCAGCATCGTGCTGCTTTACGCCGTTGCTTGTTTGTTCAAGATCGATAGGGCTGTTGCCTATTTCCAGCTTAAACGTCAATGTGGCGGAGTATTGCGCGCCGTCCGAATCACCGTAGCCACCGTAATTGGGCATAACCTTGTTTGTAACGCTATTGAATGTGCAAGCAACAACCTTAACGGTGATTGTAAGCGACGCAACTTGCGCACGCGTATCTTTTTTGCTGAGCTTAAGTCCAAACAAGTGCTCCTGCAGACCGTATTGCTTTTCTGCATTATTCACAACAAGCTGATTGGAAAGATACAGCATCCGTCCGTATTCGCCCACAACGTCGTTGGCGTACAGACCCCTGCTTGATTCAACATTTATAAATTGTTCAACGCCGTCCTCTTTGTATGTGGGAATGGAAAGACGGTTATTCAGATAAGGGCTTGCTAAAAGTTTTGTCTCATCCTCTTGCTTGTAGGTGTTGCCGACAAGATCGAAGAATGTGATTGCGACGTAAGGGTTTGTATCACTGCCCTTCCAAGTGTCAACACCGTCGCTTATTGTTACGGCATCACCGTAACCCATATATCTAAGCTGATAACCGTTTACATCTCCGGTATCGTACGATATATACGAATCCTGTTTGAAGGAAATAGCTCCGGTAGTGTCGTTAATCGTATAGAAGTCCTTATTGAGCGCAAAATAGCTCATAGGCACATACGTCGCCTCATTTGAGTTGCCCGATACATGTATGGTGTCGCTGTATTTGAATGCGCTTTCCCTACGACCGGAAACTACATTACCGCCCGATCTGATCGGATAATTAAACCCGTTGGTCGCATTTGCATTTGCTATGGAGTATTCCACACCGGAATGAACGCCTGCAAAAGTTTCGTCAGTACCGTTTGCCGAACGATTTTTCAAAGTGACCACGCCGGCACTCTGTTGCGTAGTGATGACCTTTGACGAACCGTCATAGTACAGATTTTTTATGTCGCTTTCCGCATCATACTGCGAGGTTTTAATTCCGTCATAAGTGGGAACATAAACCGCACCGTTTGAATCCGCAGGATCGGCAACGGTATAGAATCCGTCAAACTGATTGTAATAGGTGTACGGCACAATACCTATGCCGTTGATAAACATGTCGTACGAGAACAATTGATTGGCAAATACTACGACCTTGTTTGCATTGCCTGCATCGTGAGCCGTGGCAAGACCCGCCGTATCACCGCCGAGCTTTGTCTCGTCGCGCATGGAGATGCGCAGATTTATATATTGGCTGGCGTCGGAGGAAGAATTGGGCTTGACCATAATAGCCCAGTCTGTGACTGCCCATCTGCCCTCTTCGTCAAATAACTGCCTATAGACATTCAAACGGTAAGGCGCGTCTTCCTTAACCAAATCGGACGCCTTATATGCGGTGTAGCCGCTGCCCGATCTGACAAAGTAAACTATATCCGTACCTTCGACGTCAATCTTCTTTTTAAGTCCGGCGTCGGTAGTGTCATAGTTAATGCCCTGTCTTAGCGCTATTAACGCGCCGATAGCTAAGTTGGAATTGCTCCTGTCGGCTAATGGCGTGTTCCAGCCTATACCGAGCTGAGGTACCGCAAGCTTGTATGCGGCAATATATTCATCGTCGGTAGTGCAGCCTGACAAATTGGCATTGCGGTATCCGACGTCGACAGGATTTGTACTGCCGGGCGCCCTCGCAGCCGAAATGACAACGCCTTGTAAACTATCGGTGTCGCTTATCAAATACTTGATCTGACCTGACGACGCACTGAATTCCGCGCGAACAGCGGTTGCCGCATCGCTTCCCGAAACAAAGAAGCGGGCGCGACTCATATCCTGCGCGGTTAAGCTCTCCACATCCCACAGATATTGGTCTACATTAGTGCTTTCGCCGTCATATACCGGCACAAAGCCGTTGTCGCCGGTGTTGTACGTGAAGCCGGCATTGATGACCTCTATACGAACGTAGCATACCGATCTTTCAAGCGTGCCGGAGTCGTTATATCTGCCGTCTGTCGCATAGAACCGTATATAAAGAGTTTCAACGGCTTGCGTGGAGTTGAGCGCAACAATCGTCAACGTGGTTGCCGTCATTGTGACGTTTACATAATTGCCGTTGTACGATCTGCCCGCAAAATCGACTTCGCTGCCGTTTGAATCGTTTTTGTCTACTACCTGGAAACCTCCGGTAATGTCAAACCAGACTTCGCTGTCCTCGTTGTCAACAAGGAAGTTGTTTTTCTCATCGACGCTGTCCGTCGCCGCGTAAATGACAAGCGTAGACGGCTTTATGCTGCCGGGAATGAACGAATTGCTGTTTTCTACACTCTCCTCGGACAAAGGATTTGTCGTGAGCGTATAGTACTTTTCCGGATACTGAACGCGAGGCGAGCTGTTGATAACGTCAATCTCGACGCGAATCTTGATAATGCCGTACGCGTCATCCGAAGCGCTTGCGCCGGTACGGTCGCGTACGGTAAACTCCAAGACCGCGGGCGAACCGCTTAACGTGCGTCTATTAGCCGTGATAACGGCGTAGTCAATGTTGTATGACTTATTAGAATACTCTATTTTGCTTCCGAACGAATAACTGACATATCCGTCGCCGGTCATGTCCGCGCTTGCAAAAAGCTGTCTGTTGGTATTGGAATACGGGTCATAGGTAAACGGATCGAGGCTGGAGCCGTCGATAGTTCTTGCAAAGTACAGTTTGTCAATAGACGTTGTGCCGCTTGACGTCGTGCCAAACCTGTTGTCGGCAGTCACCCTGTTAAACGTGCGCTCCGCCTGCAAAGCGCCAATCATATTGAACAAGCTCTCGGTGTAACTGCTGCCGTAATATGGATAGCTGTTAGCCGATGTGGCAATCCCCTTGATGTTTATAATGTTGGTGCCGGTTGTCGGTCCGTTGACAGAGAACACACCTGTGGACGTGTTGAACCCACCGGACAATCCGTTTAGAGTAAAGCCGTTAGAAATGCTAATACCCGCATTGGTCATGTTTTCGTCTGTGATAAGATCGTAAGGCGATACAAGAACCGTGGAGTGGGCAGGCACGCTATACTTGATTGTTGCCGTTGACTGGGTGTACGTGGACCTAACGGTTACGCCGTTATATGTGTAACCGAGCTGAGCGACGTTGGCGGAATCCAATGTCACCGGCGCCTTGTTGCTGACGTTAACGGCGATGTATGTGGATATCTCCGCTTCTGCGCTGTCCTTAACCTTGACTTCAAGATGCAAAAATCTGTTGTGCGTCCAGTTGTTTAGCGTGATCTTAAGTCCTTTTATCACTACGCACTGACCGTACATGCTGTTTGTATCCCTGAGCTCGCCAAGCACTGTGCTTACACGCCCGCCGAAGTACGCTGTAGGAATATAGATATCAACATAGTCTACTGTAAAGTAATAGCCGGACTGATTGGCTGAAATCGAAGATTGAATTTGCGCGAGAGACGAACTGATCCTGACAAGCTCGTTAAGCTTGCCCGCACCGGTCTGCCCTACCGACGTAATGCTTTGACCTCTTAACATGTTTGTAGTGAAGAAGTTGTCTGCATCACCGGCAAGCGGACGCAAGCCCGCAGAAGAATACGTGCTGTCGTCAACCTTGAGCATGCCGATAGGATAGGTTTGCTGGCTGATTGTTATGCCCATAGGCGTAAAGTAGAACACCTCGCCTTTGTCGCCGTTGGCCGTGGGCATTTCACTTACAGCCGAGGCGTTGCGCTCCGTTTGCAATGTATTGGGAGCTCTGTTTGTTACCTGTATGCCGAGAGGCAGCCAAATACCGTTATCCGAAGTGTCGTTTTTGTCCTGTACACGTATAAGAATATAGAAGTGACCGGCGTTAGCGACACCGCTTGCCATCTGCACGCCGCCGCTTATAGAGCCGCCCGTAGCCGCTTGAGCGGAGGTTCTGGTGGACTTATACATGGAATACGAGGCACGAAGTCCGGTAAGCGTAATCGTATCGTTGCTGAACGAATACTGCACAAACGCCACGTCGGTATTTGCCGAGCCGTTGCTTATGTACCAGCTTTCAAACCCGGTTGTATTATTCTCGCCCTTTAGCTGACCTGTGGCAAGAACGCCGGTAAACCTATCTGCATTGGTATTGTCCGCAATTACGTTAAAGTACGAATTGCTGCCGTTTTTTGTTGTCTGGACTTCGCCGTACTTGTTTGTCAATAAAAACTCGTGCGTCGGAACCACCACCTCTTTAATCTGGTGCGACGTGGAGTTGATAGTGCCGTTTGCGCCGTCAATATCGGTGAAGTAAGTGTTGAGGCTGAAGGTTGCCGATGCAAGCGTACCCACCGTTGCTACCGGAGCCACATTGGTTCTGACCGTCGGACGGGTATTGTCCATCTTAAAGACTATATCAACCGTCATCCTCGTGGATGTACTCGAGGTTACATTGGCCTCAACGTTGGAAAGACCCATTGCGTTGACCGGTGTCTTTTCCACCTCGTACACCGTTACGGAAAACACCTGGTATGCCGGGTCGGGCGTTATACAAGTGAAAGTGAGCGTGTCGTAAACGTATGACAGCTTAGCCTTGGCGGAATTATATGCCGTGCCGCCTGCCGTATTTGCGTCATATTCGTTAATTTTATATTTTCTGGAAGATCCGGTGATTGACGAAACACTGCTGAACGACGCGACAATCTTATCAAGACTGTTGTTGAAGCCCTTGATAAGATCGGACGCGTTTATCTTAACGCCTTCGTTATATCTGATGGGTTGCTCAAACACCGCGGTATACCTGTTGGTGCCGAGCGGATTATAAAGATTTGTCGTGTCTATTGCACTGCCGGCAGGCGCCGTAGCCGTCTTTGACAAGCCAAAGTGCAGCTTATTGCCGCCGGTCTGTGATGAAACAACGTCCGCTGCCGCATTTGTGCGCTGCGAAATTGTGTTGGCAGGCACGACAACCGTAAACGGTATAACCGAAAACGCGCGCGACGATGTACTTGTTCCGAAGTTATCGCGAATTTTTACATACAGCTTGATTGTGCCGTTTGTTGTACACCCGTCATATCCCGCTCGAGGATACTTCTTTATCTTGGTTATGTTAAGCTGACTGTTGCTCGACCATGTCCAATCGAAATATTCGGTAGCAAGCGTGGTGCACGCGGAATTTACCCACAACCTTTGATTGGCGGTTGTGGTAAACGTATCGACAGCGCTTGCATTGCCGTCGGTAAAGTACACGCCGGTAAGCGTAGCGTTGGCGTGGTTGGCATGGTCGCTGTCCTGCGCCAAAGAGCTGGCTGTAATCGCCTGGCTTATCGCGTTGCCCGTACGAGCGGGCAATGTTATCGTCTTGTTGAGCGAAACAGGCGCCTGATTGATGCTGATGGCAGTAATTCTAACCCTGCCGTTGCCGGACGCAGAAGAATTGCCATAGCTGTTGCCCGAAGAAGTAAAGCTGCCGCTTATGTAGTTGGAGCCGCAGTAGCTGCTTATAGGGTCGTCGCCGTGAACGACTGCACCGCCGTAATAACCGCCGCCGCCGCCGCCCTCGTCGTTGGAGTAGCTGGAACGGTGTCTGGACACATCGCCGCTTGCGCCTTGAAACAGCACGCCGCAAGAGCTGAACTTTTGAGTCGTTCCGGTAGCGCTACCGCCGCCGCCGCCGCAAGCAACAATTATGCGGTTGCTAGTGCTGGGGGACGTTCTGATATCGGTACCGCCGCCGCCGTTGTAGCCGCCGTAACGCCAAGTGGTGTTGTTGCCGTCGATACTGCCGGTACCCGCAGCGCCGGTGCCGCCGCAATATATATATATAGTTGTAGCAGACGTATACGTGATTTGACCGTAAGAATAACCGCCCAAACCGCCGTTGGCCGTGCCGGTATTGGCGCCGTTGTTGCCGGTATAACCGCCGCGTCCGCCCCAAAGCTCAAACTTCCAGGTGCCCTGAGGAAGAGTTACCGAATAATAGCTGCCATTGTACGAATAATCAATATAGTTGTTATTAGTAAACGTACCGTTATTGATATACGTCTGAATGGTATTACCCGTGACGTTGGTGTAGTTGGCGGAAGTTGTAGCCTCCGTCTGCTCCACATCATTATCCACACTCACCTTTTTGGTGGGCGACGTGGTGAAAACAGCACAAGTGACGGCTACCGCCAATGCGGTGATAACCGTAGCAAGCAGCAACAGTACGCGCCGCCCCACTCTTGATTTGCCTTCGGTCTTGTCAGTATGATTGTTCATACATTTACCTCTCGAGTATCGATGTCTTGTTAACAATTTGTTCACAATTGTATGGATATACAGTTAAATGTTAACATATTGTTCATAATTTGTCAATAGTTTTTTTAAATATAGTTTTGAATATCGACAAAATTTATTGACGCCAAAGCAAATAATCTTTTTATTTACTTGACTTTTATATGTAAGATACGATAATATATGCACGGTCATAAAATTTCGGAGGTGAATTATGAATATAAAACCATTGTTTGACCGCATCGTAATTGAGCCGTTGGAGACGGAGGAAAAGACAAAAAGCGGGATAGTTCTACTTGCTAAGGATCAGGAAAAACCGCAAATCGCGCGCGTGACCGCAGTGGGACCCGGCGGACTTGTGGACGGCAAGGACGTAAAAATGGTTGTCAAGGTCGGTGACAAGGTAATCTATTCCAAGTATGCAGGCAGCGAGTTCAAGGTGGACGACAAAACGTTTACCGTCATGCGCCAGAGCGACGTGCTCGCCGTTGTGGAAGACTAACCTATTTCTCGTCATCATGAGCGAGCGCCATTTGGCGCGCAGTCGAAGGATCTAATCACTATTATATATATGAAAAGGAGTTAAATCATGGCAAAACAAATTAAAACGGGCGACGAGGCCCGCAAAGCGCTTGAAAAAGGCGTAAATATCTTGGCCGACACCGTAAAGATCACGCTCGGCCCCAAAGGCAGAAACGTAGTGCTCGACAAAAAGTACGGCTCGCCGCTTATCACCAACGACGGCGTGACCATCGCTAAGGAAATCGAGCTCGAAGACCCGTTTGAAAACATGGGCGCGCAAATCGTCAAGGAAGTTTCCACCAAGACAAACGACGTAGCCGGCGACGGCACCACCACCGCCTGCCTGCTTGCGCAAGCGATTATCCGCGAAGGACTTAAAAACGTCGCCGCAGGCGCCAATCCCATGATCGTGCGCAAAGGCATTGAAAAAGCGACCGAAGCCGCAGTCGCTCAAATCAAGTCCATCAGCAAGACGGTTGACGGCAAAACCGCTATCAAACAGGTCGCGTCCATCTCCGCTTCCGACGAGACAATCGGCACGCTCATCAGCGAGGCTATGGAAAAGGTCGGCAACGACGGCGTAATCACCGTTGAAGAAGCTAAGACCATGACCACCGACCTCTCGTTCACCGAGGGCATGCAGTTCGATCGCGGCTACGCCTCCCCCTACATGTGCACAGATACCGAAAAGATGGAGGCTGTTTTGGACAACCCCGTCATCCTCATCACTGACAACAAGATATCCAATATTCAGGAAATCCTGCCGGTTTTGGAAAAAATCGTTCAGCAAGGTCTTAAACTGCTCATTATCGCCGAAGATATCGAGCAGGAGCCGCTTGCTACCCTTGTGGTAAACAAGCTGCGCGGCACTTTCAACTGCGTTGCGGTAAAAGCCCCGGGCTTCGGCGACCGCCGCAAAGAGATGCTCAGAGATATTGCCGCGCTTACAGGCGGCACGCTCATTTCCAATGAGACAGGCATCGAGCTTAAAGACGCCGACCTCTCCATGCTCGGCAGGGCCAAAACCGTCAAGGTCGACAAGGAAAACACGACAATCGTCGAGGGCAAAGGCAATCCCGAGGACGTTGCCGCTCGCGTTAAGGCGATTAAAGTTCAGCTTGAAAACACGACTTCGGACTACGACCGCGAAAAATTGCAGGAACGCCTTGCAAAGCTTGTCGGCGGCGTTGCCGTAATCAACGTCGGCGCAGCCACCGAAGTGGAAATGAAGGAAAAGAAGCTTCGCATAGAGGACGCGCTTGCCGCTACCCGTGCCGCAGTGGAAGAAGGCATTGTTCCCGGCGGCGGCGTTGCACTGCTTAGCGCAGTACCCGCATTGGATAAGCTTATCGCCACCCTCGAGGGCGACGAAAAGACTGGCGCGCAGATCATCCGCAAAGCGATTGAAGAACCGCTTAAGCAGATCGCCATCAACGCGGGTGTTGACGGTGCGGTTGTCGTTAACAACGTACTCACCTCCAATAAGGCCAACTACGGCTACGACGCACTCAACGGCAAGTACTGCGATATCGTAAAAATCGGCATTATCGACCCGACTAAGGTGACGCGCTCTGCGCTTCAGAATGCGGCGTCCATCGCTTCCACCCTGCTCACCACCGAAGCGGCGGTGTGCGACATCCCCACCCCTCCGGCTCCCCCTGCACCCGGCGGCGATATGGGCGGAATGTATTAAAGCGGCGCAAGCGCCTAAGATAATAAATAAGAGATAATAGATAAGAAATAAAAAAGTGGCGTGGTACTACCTCGCCGCTTTTATTATTATTTATTATCTATTCATTATTATCTATTATCTAAAATATCGGTCGAGATTCTTCACTTCGCTCCGCTCGTTCAGAATAACCTGCGGTTGCTTCGTAGGACAAAAATAATGGTTATGAACATGTCGGTTTTGTCATTCTGAGCAACGCGAAGAATCTCATCATTAATATATATCAAAATCCAAATCGCCGTTGAATTTACTGAGCAAGCTTAATACATTGTGGTCGATTGACATACCCGGATAAGTGCCGTACTGGTAAATTACTATGCACATTCTTACTTCAATCTTATTCTGCAAGACGAATTCGATAAAGCCGTCGTCGTTCCAGAAGGGAAAGTAGCTCATAAATTCGCTCATCACTTCCTCTAAGTACCATTTCCGAACATAATCGCGGTATTCTATCGATATATTCAAAAACTTCTTTCGTGCGCATATTTTCAATACAGACCCGTCGAATTCCATGTCCTTCAATCGATCGCACAGCAAATTATAGATATCTTCATTTTCGGAAATAAAGGTAATCTCGGGTTTTATTTTAGGTATCTCGTCCATGCAATTCTCCTTTTTATAAAGTTGACAAGCACAAACACCAATCATTCTGCATTATGCATTCTTAATTCTTCATTAAACTATCTCGTCTACTACGTTAAGCCCTGCGTTTTTGGCGTAGGCATAGAGGGCGAGCGTATACTTGTCGCAGAGATAGCGCGGATTGTGCGCGTCGGAGGACACCACTACCCTTGCGTTATACTTTTTGCACAGCTCCACAAGCAAATCGGTTGGATATCTGAATTCGTGATACCTTATTCCGTTGGCGTTCAGCTCGAGCGCGACCTTTCTTTCAGCGGCGAGCTTGACGGTACGTTCCATTGCGTCCGCCATGCGCGGTGTGATCTTGGGTCTTTGATAAAAAATAAGATCGGGATGCGCAACAAGAGCGAACAGACCGCTTTCTATCCCCTTGCACACATTGTCAAAGTACGCCGACACGTTCTTGTCGTCAGTTCCTTCAAAAAATGAATTGTACAGCTTGCCGCCGCGCATATACATATGCTGACCCAATACCATATAGTCAAGCTTGGATTTGAGTGTTTTGTAATAGTCGGGATATCCCTCGAAATATTCTATTTCCACACCGCGGAGCAACCGCAATTGTTCGCCGTACTGCCGCTTCGCCTCGTCAAACTGCGGCAGGTACACCTTGTCAATATCGCGCAGAGAAATATACGGGTCATAAGTGGCAACGGACGGTAGGCAGTGATCTGATATGCCTAAAATACTCATGCCGCACCTTACCGCCTCCTTTGCGTAATCGGACACGGTGCCGCCCGCATGTCCGCACAGATAGTTGTGCGTGTGGTAGTTGCTCTTTATTTTGATGTCTCCCAAATCGTCGGGAATGGAAAAGTTTTTAAGCATACTCTATTATTTTCTTTTCTCCGAAATTTAAGTGAATAATAGGCGTGAGACTACATATACTAAGGTTACAAAGCAATATTTAACGCTTTGTTATCATATTTGCTCACATCGGTTATTCGTTGTGAGCTTTTTTTTGTGATAATTTACTCGATTGCAGTAATGTTCACCATGCCGCCGGAGGCTTTTACCGCCGATTTGCCTGCAGGGACGATAAAGAAATACTTGACCGTCTTTTTATCCGACGGCAGATTGAGATTGACGGAAATGTTCTGTTTGGCGTCTATCATGAACTCGCCGCCGCCCTCGCCGTCGATTACAAAGTTGCGCACGATAAACTTTCCGCCCTCGCCCTTGAACATGTTTACTTCGTCCATGATTAGCGCCGTGCCCTCGTCCGCCACCTCTATGCTGTACACGTGACCCAAAAGCTTTAGGTTTGTAACCGAGTTGAGCCCGGGCAGGAACGTGCCGAACGATATTGCGTCCTTTAAGTCGGGACGGAAGTATTCTATATCTATAAGCTCCTGCATGCCGATTAACGCAAGCATATTGCCGTTGGCGGACAGGTATTCGTCGTCCTGAACGCGCTTGCCCTTGGGCAGATACACAGAATAGTTTTCCACATTGTCGCTTTCGTTTGCCGACCACAGCGCCGCGCTCTTTTGCGCGATCTGCGCCGCAAGCTCGTCCAGTCCGTAACGCTTGAGCCCGTGATAGACTATAAAGTTGACGTACGGCACTATGCTGCCGCGGTATACAAGGTACGGCGGCGTGCGCTTGCCGTTGTTGTCGGGCTTACTGCGCTTGCCGTACTCGCGGTTGTCTATAGACAGCGTGGGAATTACGTAGTCGCCCCAAAACCTGTTGGTGTCGGTAAGATTGTTGACTATAAGCGAGAGCTTTTCCGGCGT
Source organism: Clostridiales bacterium (assembly GCA_022508365.1). Classification (GTDB taxonomy): domain Bacteria; phylum Bacillota; class Clostridia; order Christensenellales; family Pumilibacteraceae; genus Anaerocaecibacter. The sequence goes on from JAFLVH010000004.1 coordinate 21,065, forward strand.
GTCCACCGCACCTGCGAGCAGCGGATAGAAGGAGGTTGCGCCAATCGCCGTCGCCCACTGTCCGGTGGTGTATCTGTTTATATACATGCCCTCGCCCTCGCACCAGAACGTCTCGTTTATCACCTTTTTCATGTCAGCTTTGGCTTTGGCGTACTTAACCCTGTCCTCCGACATATCGAACATGGCGGAAATGCGCTCCAAAACGTCAAACGCAAGCAATTTAAGCGACGACAAATCCAGGCTGAACATAGCCGTCGGGTTGAATTTTTCTTTTAATGGCGAGTCCCTCCACTTGTACGCGACGTCGTTTTTGCTCTTTTCGGCTATGACCGGCGCAGCAATCGGCGGATACAGCTTGACAAGCTTTAAGTATTCATTGAACAGATTTTTCCTATCGGTAGTGTGCATGTAGTTGTGCCACACCGCAAAAACCGCCATTATCTTGTCTTCCATAGTGTAGCTTAGCTGCCCCATCGCCTGACCTGTGCCCGTGTAGCAGCCTAGTATTGCCGAACAGTTTTCGTCCGTGCCGTCAATATCGAAGTGATTGTCAAGCACCGTGCGCTTTGGCGTGAAGATTTCCGAAAGAAAATACGGATAATACACGCGCGACCACAGCACCGCGTTTAGCATACGCTCCACCGGTGCGCCCAGTTCGCCGGAGCCCATGGTCTTATTTACGCCGTAGCGGAGCTCGCTCGTTTCTATTAGGCTTTTTATTCTGTCAAACCGCGGAAGCTCGGCTTCGTCCGTGTCGCTGTCGTTGACGCCGGCGTACACGTATACGCTGGGCTGGCGGCGGTTGATGACAAACTCCATTATCGCCTCGTTGAACGCGCCGTTTGCCGAATCGGACGGCGGCATGTATGACTGCGCGTAAAAGTACTCGCGCCGGCTGTCATCCACCGCCAAGTATCTGCCGCGATACACGGCGTTGTTGTCGGTAAGCTCCACCGTACCCGGCACTACCGCCATGTACGGACTGCGGCCGCGCACCACCGCACCCTCAATGGACAGCTCACCCGGGCAGTCGTAGCACGGATAGAATATAACTCTGACGCGAAGCTTCCGCTTGGAGCTGACCTGTAAAATAAGCGACCTGTCGTTTTGCCGCGCCCACTTTATGCTGAGTGGACCGGAATTGAAGTGCGCAAAGCTTCCGTCCGCGGTGTTGGCGCAGCTGCTACCCATCTTGCGCACAAAGTCGTCGTTGTCCAGCCACTTTTTGCCGGAATAATACAATACGCGCACGCCCCACATGGATCCGTGCTTGCCAACCAACATTGCGCCGTTGATCGCGCGGTAGTCATACCCCACGCCCATTATGCACTTATCCGGGAAGTTGCTTCTGCCTATCGGCGGACCGTCGTCCGTCACCTCGTAAAACTTATCGAAAAACGGCGGGCGGAAAGCAAATCCGTATTCCTTATTTATATACTTCATAGTTTTACCTTGCCCCCGTCTCTATGCCAATAAATACGCGTTGGAAGGAAGCGACAAAACCTGCTCCGTCCGTGCGCTAATCTTAAAAGAATTGTTAGCGAGCGTTTTATCCGGCACCAGATACACTCGCGCCGATTTTGCACACCTGACCTGCCAGTCTCCGCTGCACAAAAGATCGAAAATTTCGGGATTGACCGACACAACCGCCGCCGTCACCGCACTGTCCGCAAACACGTCGATCAGCTGCGCCTTGATTTTTCTAAGTAAAAAGTTGGGCGCCTGCACGTACGCCGCGCCGTGACATTCCGAGCACTTGCGTAATAGCTGTGACTGTATCTCTTTGCCAGTCTTTTTGCGCGTCATCTGCACAAGCCCAAGCTCGGTCATTGGCAGCACGCGCGTGCGAATGCGGTCTAAGCTCGCCTCTTTGCGCAGCACCTCCACAACTTCCTCGTTGTGCAAGGGGTCCTGCATGTCAATAAAGTCAATCACCACCATGCCGCCGACATTGCGAAGGCGAAGCTGCCGTGCAATCTCCTTGGCCGCCTCGCAGTTGGTCTCGAACACAGTCTTCTCTCTGTCTGTTTCGCCCGTGAATTTGGCGGAGTTGACGTCTATTACGGTAAGCGCCTCCGTGTAGTCAATAACTATATTGCCGCCGCTTTTAAGCTCTATCTTGGGCTGTAGCAGCTTTTCCACCTCGCCGAGAACTTTGTACTTTTTTAGCACGTCCTTGTCCTCGACAACCGTTACCTTTACCGCGCTGGCGAGGTTTTCCGAAAGGTACTTCTTTAGCTGCATAGCCACGGCGCGACTGTTGCACACAATCTCGTCCACGGTGGAATTGAATAAATCCCTGACCGAGCGGAAAATAAGATCTCCGTCGGTAAACAGCCTGTCCACGCCCTCGGTGGAGTTGAACTTGTCCAAAATAGAAGTATACAGCTTGAAAAAATAGTGGATTTCGTCTATGATGTCCGACCTAGGCGCGTCCTTTGCCGCAGTACGCGCAATAAGTCCGCAGCCCGGCATCGGGCGGTTGGAAGTTAAAAGCTCGGTTAGCTTTTCGCGCGTAGCCTCGTCAGCTATCTTGTTTGACACGCCGATAAAGTCCACCGTAGGCATAAACACAATGTATCTGCCCGGAATGGAAAGGTTGGAAGAAAGCCTTGCACCCTTTGTCTCCGTCGGCTCTTTTACCGCTTGAACAAGCACGTAATCGCCTTCCGACACGTCAAGCTTAGTGGGAAGCTGACCGGAACGAAACAAAGCAGTGCGGTTTTCCAGCATGTCGGACGCCGCCAAAAACCCGTTTTTGCGCTTGCCGATATCTACAAAAGCAGACGAAAGCCCCGGCAAAACATTTACAACTCTGCCCTTGTAAATGTCGCCGGTGATGAGCTCCGTGTTTCTGTCTTCTACGTAAAACTCCTCAAGCACCCCGTCTTCCAGTAGAGCGACAGAGCACATATACGGTTCATAGTCAACGAGAATTTTGCTTTTCAAAACGACCTCTTGCTTAACAATACGCACGTCGGCAAGTGTGAATATTTTTTGCCAAATACTATTGTACTACAAAATTTGCCGTTTGTCTATATTTTTGACTTATTTTATTTTACTTGATTAACGCTTTTGTCACATTTTCGGAATAACCATAGCGCTTGACTGCATCGATTAGCTGTGACTCGGAAAGATGTCCGCACGGCTTCATGTCGTCGCCTACTACGGTAAATTCGGTGTATCTGTCCGGGTCGAGCGCGACGGCAAGGTCGGATAAAGCGGCGGTGTCCGACACGGCATAACGCCTTACTTCAAGCGGACTTTTAAGCCGCTCCGCCCTACTTCCCGCAGCAAACAGCGCGTGATATTTTGCGCGATCGTCCGGAATAAACGCCGAAAGCGTCATAAACAGCCCAACGCCCAGCAAGCTGAGATTGACAGTCCAAAACGCAGAAAGCACAAACAGCGCAATCGCGATAAGTCCGAATATTACGGACAAAATGCGCACAATCTTGTACGCCTTATTTCGCTTTACCCTGCCCGACAAAATCCCGAGCAACACCCTACCGCCGTCCAGCGGATATACGGGCAAAAGATTGAACAGACCGATATACACGTTGCAAAAGCAAAACGCCTGAGTAAACATGTACGACGACGGCAACAGCCACCACACCGCCGCTATCACCACCGCGACAAACAAATTGAACACGGGCCCGGAAATCGCTATAAGCACTTCGTGTTTTGGTTTTAACTCCAAATCGCCGCACAGCGCGGCGCCGTACGGCATGAGCTTTATTATGTTTAGCTCGTACCCTAACTTTTTTGCCACCCTTGCGTGTGCGCACTCGTGCAAAAGCACGGCGGCAAGCGAACAAAAAAATTCGTACGCCATGCCCACCGCAACAAAGTACAGCGCCATTACAAACATTATCGGCGATATATATATGCGCATCTCGTCGCCGCTTTGGGTGTTATGCGAATGCCTGCCCATACCTTATCAGCCGAAAATAGACGTGCCGAAGCCGCTTCGCCCGAACACGTCGTAACAAAACACCTTGCTAAGCACATCGGTAATAGCTTGTTGCTGCGGCAGAATAGGAAAATAATGCAATACCAAAATCACGCCTACAATGAGCGCGGATATGATAAGCCGCATTAAAAAATGCGATTTTGCTTTTTTTTCGCTCACCTTTTTTGCATGATTATTCTCTTTTATCGGCGCTGTTACCACGCTTTCCACTATGTTACAGCCTTTATACTTTTCGTCCATGCCATAATATATGAGAGACAGCGCCCGAATATTATACGCAGGCTTTAATAGTTGTCCGAAGTATTTCCTATACCGAATATTCTGTTTACGTGCGCCGTGATTTTTACGACATAGCCGTCGTCCGTTCTGTCGGCCGCTACGTCCAACGTTTTTACGTCCATGTAGTCGGACAAAAGCGCAAAAATGTCGCTTTGCGCCACCTTTAGCGTGCGTTTGACTGTGCCGTCCTCGTCGTTTTCTATCATTTTTGCTATACGCTCGGAGATGTTTGACATTTTAACTCCTTTTACTCAGTCTTCGTCTTATTCCGCCGAAAAATCCGCGGTATGCCGCCGCCGGGTCGATCGGCTCGCCCGTGCCGAAGTGCAGACGCTTTGCCAAAAGCTCAAACGGCTTCTTGGGCATCTCCGAAAAGCCGAACACTCCGTCCGTTTCGGGAATAATACCGTCAACGCGCACCTTGAGCAAATCCTCTATCTCGTCCTTGCTAGGGATCTTTCCTTCCGCAAGCAGATCGCCGCGCACTCGGTTTACCACCACCGTAGGCGGAATTTTGTACGAAGATAAAAGCGCAATCACCTTGTGGGCGTCTCTTAGTGCGCTTATGTGCGGCGTTGTAACAACCAATGCGCTGTCGCACGCGCCTACCGCGCGATTAAAGCCCATCTCTATCCCGGCGGGACAATCGACAAGCACGTAATCAAACGTTACGGCAAGGCTGTTGAGAATAACCTTAATGTTCTGCGAAGTCACCCTTTCGCCCAAATACCCGTGCGCGGACGGCAAAAGATATAAGTTTCTGTTGCATTCCACAAGCGCCTGGCGCACCCGACACCTGTTTTCTATAACGTCCGCTATATCGTAAACAACGCGGTTTTCCTTTTCCAAAACCACGTCGAGATTGTTCAATCCGAAATCGGCGTCTATAAGCACAACACGCCTATTAAGCTCCGATAAAGCTCTTCCCAAACACGCCGTAACAGTAGTTTTGCCTACGCCGCCTTTGCCCGATGTAACCACTATGCTCTTCATCATAAAAAGTATAGTACCCGGCAAAAAAATTTTCAAGCGGAAATTTGTTCGCTTTTGTCGCAAACAAATAAAAATTTTTTTGATAATAAACCTCATCCGTCGCCTACTGCGACACCTTACCCCAAGGGGAAGGCTTATAAGGTTGCTTTATTGATGAGATATTATATCGTAAAGCAGTTCGTCGTCTGACAGGAGCTTGCCTCCGCCGAGCACAGTCGCGTATTCCGCTTCTGCAGGGATATAGATTTTGAGTCTTAAAAGCTTTTCGAGCATTTGTTTAAGTCCCGGTATCATAGCGCAACCGCCGACAACGGTCATGCCCGTGCGCTGAATTTCCGCGGCGACGGTGGGAGTGCTGGCGTTGATTACGCTTTCCACAGCGTCGGAAATGTTCTTGTAATAGTCGAACACCACGCCGTACAGTTCCTGCGCGGCTATCGTTTGCGAGCGGATTACCTTGCTTTCCACGTCTATGCCGCTGACAACCGTCGTCAAGCAGTCGTTGCGGATGAGTGAGCATATCTTTTCCCTCACGCCGCGCATGCCCGTCCTGCCTATGTTAATCTTATATTTGCCGCTTACCCAGTCCATAAGCGCGCGGTCTATCATGTCGCCGCCTATGTTGATGCCGTAGCCCGACACTATTCCGCATAGGCTTAGTATGGCTACTTCCGTTCCGCCGCCGCCGATGGACGTAATAAGTCCGCCGAAATTGGACGAAATCGGCATATCAGTGCCGATTGCGGCAAGTATACACGAGCTTACCATTGTTATGTCGTCTATGCCGGCGCGCATAAGCACGTCCTCGTACGTCTCCCTATCGGCAACGGTTATGCCGAGCGGCACGCCGACAATACATCTGATTTTCGGCTTGAACACATACGATTCGGGCAAAATCTTTGTTACAAACTCGGCGAGCATATCCGCGCAGGCGTCCGCATCCTTGATTGATCCGTCAATAATGGGACAGACGATCTTGGTCTTGTCGGGCGCTTTGCCCATCATGCTGTAAGCCTCGCTGCCCACGGCGCGCGTGCGCTTTTTTCCGCCGTCATCAAAGTAAGCGATTACGGACGGCTCATGCAAAACTATGCCGTTGCCCGATACAAATATCGACGTGAACGACGTGCCCAAATCAAGCGCGATATCCATCTTCGCCATAAATCAAATTCTCCTCGATAAGTTTTTCCGTGAGTTTTACCGGCAGCCCTACGACGTTGTCGTAGTCGCCGTCCACCGCAGTAATAAGCGGTTTTATCTGCGGATCGTCTATGTTGTATCCGCCCGCCTTGTCGAACGGCGCACCGCTCTCGACATAATTATACACCAAATCTTTGTCAAATGCACCAAAAGTGACGTGTGTTTTTTCGGTTTTTTCTATAATTTTTCCGTTTACGGCAAAAAAAACAGCGGTAACCACCTCGTGAGTGTTGCCGCAAAGCGACTTTAGCATACGCACCGCATCATCATACGTTTCGGGCTTGCCGTACACAATGTCATTAAGTCCCACAACCGTATCAAACGCCAAAACGGGTAATTCCGTCTTTTTCATTGCCGCCTCGCCCTTTTTGCGCGCGTTTGCCGCAGCGGTCTGTTCCGCGCCCGATAGCGTAACTTCTTCTACGTCCATCGGCATGAAAATAGGGTTTATCCGCCCTATTCTGCGTATAAGCAAACGGCGGCGCGGGGACGCCGTTGCAAGCACGATATCAAAGGATTTCAAGATTTTTCTTATACGCCTTGGCAAAGTCGGCGCCGGCGGACAGCGCGTCCTTAATCTCCAGCGAGCAATCGCCTTCCACCTCGGTCTTCATTATTACAGAATCGCCAAGCACGTCGCAGGTTATCGCCTTGACCGAGCCGGACATGGAACGGTCGAGCGAGTCCGCTATTCTTAGGATTACCGCAAGCCGCATGACGGCGACAAGGTCCTCCTCCTGCACTATTCCGGCGTACTTTTTCCACTCCGCATACGAAAGATCGTCCAAGTCGTGCGCAAGCACAACAAACGCCGCCAACACCAAATCGCGGTGCGAAACACCGTACAGATTGGAGTTCATAATTGAATAGTTAGAATGCTTGCAGTTGTTGTAAAAGCTTATTCGTCCACCCGTCTCGTGCATTAAAGCCGCTATCCTTAGCACGCGCACGTACTGGCGCGGAAGCTTGTGCAGCACGCGAAGCTGCTTATACAGCTGTATTGCAAGGTTGCAAACATGCTCCGCATGCGTGATATTAAGTCCGTAATAGTGAAGCCTTGTATACACCGAATAGCCCAAAATGTCGCTAATCGGCTTTTCCAGCGTGGTGGGCACGGCGTGGTTGAACAGCACGCCCTCTCTGATACCCGATCCCGATACAACCATCTCGTCGAATTCCGTGCAGCCGAGCAAGCTCTTTATGCATGACAGCGCCGCGCAGAAAATATCGGCGCGCTGGGCAGACAATCCCTTGATTTTGGAGCGCTTTTCCACATCCAAAATCTTGATCATGTCGTACATTTTGTTGAACGTTTCCACGCTTATGTGATAGTTGTGCACCATGGCAAGCGGATACTTTTCTATCCGCTGAACAATGCTTGCAAGGTTGCGGAACGAGCCGCCCACTCCGACAAGCTTATATTCGGGATCGAGCGTCTTTAACCATTCGATGCCGGCAAACTGGTCGCGCATGTACGTTTCTATCATTTGCGATTGCTGAAGCGGCGTTGTGTTTTCGTTGAACAGCGAGGAAAGCGTCATCGTACCTATGGGAAGATTGACGCGGTTGACTATCATTCGCCTGTTGTACTGTATAAGTTGCAGGGACGAGCCGGATATATCCATAATCACGCCCTTGGGAATCTCCAACGAGTTGATAACGCCGTAGTATATTTGCGTAGCCTCTTGCTCCTCGCCGAGTACGTCCATCTTGAATCCGCAAACGGTGTTTACTTCCTCCAAAAAGCTACGCTGATTTTTTGCCTTTCTGACGGCGTTGGTCGCAAAGGCGTAAATTTTTTCCACATTATTGGCATCACAAAGCTTGCGGAACATCTTGAGCGTCTTGACCGCCTGCGCAATACGCGCCTGCTTAAGATACCCGTCACGCTCCATGTCCTGTGCGAGCCTAACGGTTTCCTTCAGTTCGTCGTACACGACAAAATAGCCGTCGTCTATTACATGCGCCAAAACCAGTCTTGCGGAATTGGATCCCAAATCAATGATAGCAATGTTATTCAAAACCGTTACCTCAATGCAATATAAAAAAGCCTATTTCGATTTATACACGAATTATAACATATATTTCAACTCTTGTAAAGGGGGTATTATGCATAAATTTTAATAATTTTTTTGTAACTTTTGGCTAAATAATGCCGAATGGGCCTTGAAGTCGGCGCAGGCAGTCAACCATTTCGACAAAATGCGGCAAAACTCTTTACTTTTTTTTACACGCGTGATAAAATAATATAGTATGACTATAAGCAAAAAAATCAGATATGTTATTATAATGATGCTGTCGGTGGCGCTTGTCGCTGTCGGGGTAATTATGCTGCCGTCCGCGGCGGCAATAGCCGAAGAAGCGGGCTTTGTGAAGCTTTCCCCCGTGAAAACCGAGGGCGAAAACACCTACTTTTACTTTGATAATCCCCTGTCCGTCTATGCCGACGGCGAGGTGAAAATCGTCTCCGGGCAAAACGGCATTTACTTTGTATCCGAATCCGCCGAAACCGGCGAAACGGAAATTTCGCATAGAGTGACGCCTGCGGACAAGGTGTACCGTCGCACCACACACCAAACCAATACCGAATATTTGATTGTACTGTACGACGGAAAAATCTCCGTGTTCGGCGCGGACGAGGAAGCTTTTGATTTTTCGCCGAGCGTGTCCGGCGATATAGTTGACTTTACCGTTTGGGAGGACAAGCTTTTTGCCGTCACACGCACGCAAGCGGTTGTCGCTCCCCTCACTACGACAGGCATAGACAGCGACAACGCCTTTGTCTCCCCTCTTGCTTCCGGCATGCAAACTACGGTGACGGCAAGCAAGGTCACCGCCATGAAAGGCAAGCTTTACGTGTCGATTAAAGCGGTGTTCGGCAACAAGTGGGACGTCGGCGCAGTGGATATTTCCGAGCTTTCAAAAGGCGCTACCTGCAGACTGGAAAACGTACTCAACCAATCCAACGAAATATTATCGCTCACCGCGTCCGACGAAAGCGCCGCTATCTACACGCTTACACGCAGCGAGATAGTGGGATACACCACCACAGGCGGCGGATTGCGCAGAGATTGCGTGACAGACGGCAGCGATATTACGGATATTTTTGCGTACGGCGACAGCGTGTACACTCTGGACGCGCTCAACGGGCTGCACGTAATGAACAAAGACTTGTCTAGCGGTCGCGTTATTGTGGCGTCCGCAAGCGCCGGCGAAGGATTTTTTAACGTTCCCTACGGAATAGCCGCAAAAAATTCCACAATTTACGTCGCCGACACGGTAAACAACAGAGTTGCTATCTACTCCGGCGGAAACATTCAGTACATAAGCCGAGAATTCCGCACTCCCGTTTCGGTCGCCGCCGACAATGGCGGCACGCTGTACGTCGCTTATGACGATAACAAGGTTGGAATTTTCCATACCGGCGTATACACCCAATCAAGCGAATATACCGTTACTGCCGCTACGCTAGGCATGATACGCCAAATTACCGTCGACGCCGACAAAAAACTGTATATCCTGTCCGACACCGGGCTGTGGTGGGTTGACGGCGATTACAATCTTCACAGTTTGACAAAAGTTGTGTACGACGCGATTACGCTCAGCATAGGCAAAAACAATCTGTATGCGCTAAGCGGCGACAGCGTCGTAATGATTGACAAGTCCGACGGCACGGTCAAAAACACGCGCACAATAGAAAGCGGCGCTGTTTCCATAGCCGTAGACCTCAACGACACGGTGTTTGCGCTGTACCGCGATAAGATTGTCAGCGTAGACTCGGCAGAAAAAACCGTCGAATTCGCGCTCACACTGGACGGCGAGGCTTATACCCTAGGCGATCGCATGGGAAAAATAGTTCTCTGCTTTATGGAGAACGGTCTGGACGAAGAAACCAACAATTACGCGATTATCCTTGACACGTTTAGGCACCGCATCCTAAAGGCGGACGGAAACAGCCTTAACGCGAGGTTTGTAGACACGTCGTACGAATCCCCCGATATTGTGGGCAGCGCCGATGCGGCGGACGCCCAAAACGGCATCATTTACAAGGTGCGGTTTGACACGGCGCTGTTTGACTACCCTATTGAAACAAAGTCCGATTACACTCTGCATGGCGGCGGATACGTAATTATGCCCGATTACAGCATTGTCGCGCCCGATTATAAACCCGAGGAAACACCGGAGTTTGCGTTAGTGCTTGTGGACGACACGGAAAACAACAGACTGATTCAGGGCTATGTGTACAGAGACGCGCTTACTAAGGTTCCATACACAGATCCCCCGTCAAGTATTTGCACGGTCACAGGCGAGCTGGGTATTGCCGTGTATAAGTGGCCGAGCCGCAATGCCAAGCCCGTATCGGGCTATGCCGCGGTAGCCAAAAATACAAAATTTCCCATGCTTGACTTTGTGCAGACTGATACGGACAAAGAAAAATTCGGGCTTAGAGACGGGCGCGGATATTATTGGTACAGAATACAATTGGACGACAGCGGCAAAGAGGGCTACGTGCTTGCTATTGACGTGATAACCACCGATTATAAACAAGCCAACATTTTGCCCGACTACAACGCCGAAATTGTGGCCTACAAGGGCATCAAAGTAGCCAAAACTTACGACCGCGACGCAAGCGGAAATTACCATGAAGTCAGCGACGTCACGCTTAAAGCCGGCACCAAGGTGGAGGTTGTAGGCGCGTTTGACTCGTCAGAGCGCTACACCAAAATCAAATTTTTGGACGAAAAAACACACAAAACGGTCACTTGCTATGTGGAAACCGTGCATCTAAAGTACACGGGACTTAATATCGTGCTGATTGTTGCGCTAATTGTCATTGCCGTCACCGTCACTCTTGCCGTAATAATAATATCAAGGGTGTACTACTCCAAAAAGAAAAGACTGAACGGCAACGACGAGGAAATTCAGGATTAAGGATTAAGAATTGAAAATAAGATTGCGCTGACGCGCGCATATAAAAATGACGGGTCCAACCACCCGTCATTCTTAATTCTGCTTTTTTAAATCTTAATTCTATTCGTCGGAAGTCGAAGCGACTTCACTTTCCTTTTGTAAAAACTCCACCGAGCCGATGGAAAACTCGTATGCGGTGCGAAGCTCGCTCTCCCCGCCGTCCAGGCGTTTTGTGTATTGTCTGGACTGAATTCTTCCGCACACGTCAAGCTTTTGTCCGACGGGTGCGTTTTTTATAAGCCGAGCGTTTTTGCCCCAGGCTATACACGGGATATAGTCCGATTTGGCATACGCGCGGTTGACGGCGAGCAGCACGTCGCAAATTTCTCTATTGAACGGCGTAGTGCGGTATATCGGCGGCTTGCATATATAGCCGATTAGCTCCGCGGTATTGGGGTTTACGTCGTCCTGCGGCGGATTAATCTCTCGCGCAAACACGCTTAATATAAGCCGAGAACGCTCGCCTTCCGGGCGGTTAAAACTGCGAAACTGTCCGTTTACCGATATACAATCGTTAATGTTCAGGTTTTCTATCAACCCCTCCGCCGCAGTCACCGGTATTACGTCCAAATGTTCGGAAAGCCGCGGCACGTTCAGCTTGAACTCGTAAAAGCGCTCCCCGTACAGATCGTGCGAATACTCTATGTCGGAGCCTACATGCCCCTGCAAAAACACGGAATTGGTTGATTTGTCGTTTTTCATTAAAGTTTAACTCCTTATTTGTCTACCCGTATGATCTATGGTATAGTTGTCTTTGTAGATTAGCTCGCCCACAGTCTTGAACGTAAAGCCCTTTGCGCGAAGCCCGTCTATTATGGCGGGCAATGCGTCCAGCGTGTGCTTGCCGTCGTTGTGCATCAGCACGATGCTGCCGTTTTTGCACTTGCCGACTATGCGCGAGGCGATTTGGTCCTTGGAAATCCCCTTCCAGTCCAGCGAATCCACGTCCCACTGTATGGTGTACAGTCCCTGTTCGGTAGCTACGTTTATAAGCGTATCCGAGTAATCGCCGTACGGCGGACGGAACAACTCCACCTTGCGCCCCGAAATGCTTTCTATAAGCGATTTGGATGTGGACAGCTCCAGCTCTATCTGACTTTTGGACAGCTTGGACATGTACGGATGAGTTGCGGAATGCGTGCCTATCTCTATCCTGTCGGAAGCGGCAAGCGTCTTTAGCTCGCTCTCGTACTTTTCCGCCCAAAAGCTGACCAAAAAGAATGTGGCGCACGCGTCCTTTTGCTCGAGCGTCTCAAGTATGCCGAGCGTCTTGTCCGCACCCCACGCCGCGTCAAATGTGAGCGCAACTGCCTTCTCCTCAGTTTCCACCGAGTATATGGGCACTTTTTTGGGGCTGATATTGCTGTAAATAGCCGCCGCGCCGGTGTAATACACGCCCGTCACGGCAAGCGCAAGCACAACCGCCGTAAGTACGGCTATTATTATCGTCCGTCGTTTGACAACCAAAAACCTCATCGGACATCTCCACTATAACATGATATTTCATGCGAATTATGGGAGCCTGTGCCGAATTAGCGCGTTTTTTGATATACGCCCGCCCCGATATTCGCATAAAATAATAGTATTCATAACGTGCAATTTATATGACAAAAAAAAGCCGCGCTATTATGCGCGGCATCAATTTGAAAATTTATCCTTATTTATAATTCTTAATTCTTAATTAGTTATTCTTGCTCGCAAGAGTAACTATTCCAACCGTGCCGATACCTATATGCACGCCGCCCACAAGACACATGGGCTGAACCTCCACGTCGGTGATGCCGAGTCGCCTACTTAAATGCTCTTTAAGCGGCGCAATATACTTGTCGTCGCCTATATAGTACAGCATTATACTTTCTATCTTTTCGGGCAGATGCGATATTGCCGCCTCCGCCGCGCGGTTAAAGCCTATGGACTTTGCGTAAATACATAAGTCGTTTTTTGCAAACTCAAAAACCGGCTTAAGTTTAAGAATGTTACCGAGGCACGACAAAAGCTTGTTTACCCTACCGCCGCGCGCAAGCTCCGTAAGCGACGCCGGAATAAACTGCATGGCTATGCGCTGCTGTAAATCCGCCGCAAGCTCCAAAATCTGCTCAAACGACGCGCCGTCCTCGCGCGCCTTAACCACCTCGCGCATGAACATAAGCGCAGACGGACCTGCCTCGCCGGAGTTGACCGCAACTATTTTCTTTCCTTCAAACTGCGAAACCGCTACATTCGCCGAGCCAATAGCACCACTGAGCCTATCAGCAATAGTAAATATAATTATTTCGCTGTCCTCGTCCTCTGCGTATATTTGCTCTATCGCTTTTACGTATTTGTCGGGAGAAGGCTGACTGGTCTTTCCAATGCCTTTATTGCTTGAAAGCTTTTGGTACAGCTCGGGCCAACTGTCGTGAAAGCCCTCCTCGAACTCCTCACTCCCGATTAACACCGTAAGACTGACAACCTTTATATCATATTGCTCTACATATTCGCGCGTCAACCCGAACGTAGAATCAACAATAAATTTAACCATATACCACCGCCGTGCAGTAATTTAATATGTTTGTTAATCTGCCACTAAATCATAATCAATCGACACTATCATTATACCATACTTTTTCTTTTTGAGCAACGCTTATTTGAAAATTGCTCAAATAAATTGCAAATGAATTTAAAAAATTATGTCAAAGTTATATTTCTATAAAGTTAAATTATGGTTTTATACCATGATAATTATAGTTTTATATAGTCTAAATTATGGTTTTATACCATGATAATTATGAAAGAATATCTACAAAACAGCATTAAATTATACTAATATATTCACAAAAACAGTCGAACAAATTTTTCTTAAAAAATACACAAAAATACTTGACAAACCTATTTTTCGCTAATATAATTTAAATCGTTAGCAAGGGCGCTGTATCTAGGGCGCCCTTTACTTTTACGGAGGTTTTATGTCATACATTCAGAAGGTGCGCGACCAAGTGGCCGCGCGAAACGCAGGTCAACCGGAGTTTATGCAGGCTGTGGACGAGGTTCTTACCACCATCAAGCCCGTTGTGGAAAGCAGCGACGTTTACCAAAACAACGCCATACTCGAACGCATCACCGAGCCGGACAGACAGATTATGTTCCGTGTGCCCTGGACGGACGACGCCGGCAACATTCGTGTAAACCGCGGATACCGCGTGCAGTTTAACAACGCGATCGGACCGTATAAGGGCGGGCTCAGGCTCCACCCCTCGGTCAATCTTTCAATAATAAAATTCTTAGGCTTTGAGCAGATTTTCAAAAACTCGCTGACGGGACTGCCCATAGGCGGCGGCAAGGGCGGCTCGGACTTTGATCCCAAGGGAAAATCCGAACGCGAAATCCGCGAGTTTTGCCAGAGCTTTATGACCGAGCTTGCTCGGCATATCGGCGCGGACACGGACGTTCCCGCAGGCGATATCGGCGTTGGCGGCCGCGAAATCGGTTATATGTTCGGTCAGTACAAGCGCATTAAAAATCTGTACGAAGGCGTGCTTACAGGAAAGGGGCTCCCCTACGGCGGATCGCTTGCGCGCACGGAAGCCACCGGCTACGGACTTGTATACATAGTGCAGAACATGCTGGAAGCGGCAAACGCCGGAATAAAAGGCAAAACCGTTGCCATCTCCGGCTCCGGCAACGTCGCCATCTACGCGGCGCAAAAAGCAACCGAGCTCGGCGGCAAGGTAGTTACCATGTCGGACAGCAACGGTTGGATTTACGACAAAAACGGCGTCAATCTAGATATTGTAAAAGACATTAAGGAAGTAAAGCGCGGCCGCATTAAGGAATACGCCGAGCGCGTAAAGGGCGCGGAATATCACGACAGCGGCAAAGTGTGGACTGTCAAGTGCGACATAGCTCTCCCCTGCGCCACGCAAAACGAACTGGACATTGCGGACGCAAAAGCGCTTATCAAAAACGGCGTAACCGCAGTCGGCGAGGGCGCAAACATGCCGTCAACCACCGACGCGATAAACGCATTGCAGGCGGCTAAAGTTCTGTTTATGCCCGCAAAGGCGGCAAACGCCGGCGGCGTCGCGGTTTCCGCACTGGAAATGAGCCAAAACTCCCAACGCCTCGCCTGGACATTTGAGGAAGTGGACAGCAAGCTCAAAGGCATTATGCAGGACATATTCCAAAAAACAGCGTCTGCGGCTAAGACCTACGCCACACCGTCAGACTACGTTACCGGCGCCAACATTGCGGGCTTCCTAAAGGTAGCCCAAGCGATGATTGCCCAGGGCGTATAAAAATTTATACCGATAAACACGCAAGCAAATTGTGCTTGCGTGTTTTTTGTTTAACGTGTTTTTATTTAATGTGTAACATTTCCGTATTATTGTTGTCTATATAAGTAAGAAACTAATTCGAGGTGTTTCATGAACGAAAACGTCAAAAAGTCAATAGCGGCAACGCTTGCCGCGGCGTGCGCTCTGTCCGTTTGTTCTTGCGGAAAAGACGGCGCCGTTGCCAAATCCACAGTGCTGGGCACCGCCGCTACGGCACAGCCCCTATCTCACGCGCAAAATATCGATTCCGCTTTTTGTTCGTTTAAGTCGGGCGTAGAGGATTTTTCGGCAAGGTTTGCCGCCGCCACATATTCCGGTACAAACTATGCCGTTTCTCCTGTGTCAGTGTACATGGCGCTCTCCCTCGCGGCGGCGTGTGCGGACGGACAGACAAAGACGGAAATTCTTGACGCGCTCGGCACGGACGGCATCAATCTTGCGGAGGACGTTGCTCTCCTGTACCGCTCACTCAACGAAGAATATACCGTCTATGACGGCTACAAAGGAAGCAAGGTAACAGGCATGATTCGGCTCGGCAACTCCGTTTGGGTTAACAGCGGAACAACCGTCAAGCAATCCTGCATTGAAGAATTGGCGGAAAAATTCTATTGCTATTCTTATTCGGCGGACTTCAAAAACGACAATCAAAGCGCAAACCAAGCTGTGCGCGAGTTTGTTTCCGAGCAGACCAAGGGGCTCATAAACAAGGATTTCGAGCTGAGCGCCGACACCCTTTTCGCGCTTATAAACACGCTGTACTTAAAAGACGTCTGGCGCAGGCACGGCGAAGACTTATTCATGACCGATCCGATGACCTTTTCCGGCAAAAACCAAGACAAAACCGTAAAATTCTTGTCAGGATATTATTGTTACGGCCGCGCCCTCGTCACCGATGAATATTCCGCCTTTTACACAACCACCGCCAACGGAAACAGGTTAAAGTTTATAGTTCCCAACGACGGGTATACGATAGACCAAGTGTTTACCGCCGAAAATATCTTTACAGTCAACACTCACAGCTTCAGCGATAACGCGGTGGACCACGACAACAAGCTGAGATACCATACGCGTTGTCTGTTTCCCGAATACAAAGCAAAATTCGACAAAGACGTAGCGCCTGTGCTTAAAAATGATTTCGGCATTAAGCAGCTGTTTGACGCCGGCAGATGCAAGCTTACATCGCTGACCGACGAAAGAGCTTACTGCAGTAAGGTCCGACACGTGACCGACCTTACCGTCAACAAAAAAGGCATAGAGGGCGCCGCTGTCACCGTTGAGCCTATGACAGGCGCCGGCGCGCCCGGTGAAGACGAGTACGAGGATGTTTACCAAACCTTTACCGTTGACAAGTCGTTCGGATTTATCATTACTAACTATTACGACACTACCCTTTTTTCGGGAGTAATAACCGATTTGTAAACCTACTGAAAGATTGCTGCATTTAAGCGCTGCGCGAAGCGGCGCTTTTGCTTTTTGCCTTAAACTTCTTAACAAGCCCGTATATTATCTTGCCCAAAAGCACCGTGCCGAGAAGCATTAAAAACGCGCCGTAGCACGCGCGAAGCACGTATCCGCCCGAATACTTTGCCAAAAAGCTTCCGCCCACCGCGCCGATAACCGCCAAAAGTATTATGTGCACGCTCTTGCCGAACGCGACGTAACCGTTTTTTCTGTGAATAAACAGCGCCACAACCGACATAGGGACAAAAGCTATCAGATTGACCGCTTGGGCAAGATGTTGATTAAGCCCCGCGGCAAGGGTCAAAAGCGGAATAAGAAGAGTTCCTCCGCCCATGCCCATGCCGCCTATTATTCCGCCGAAAAACGACACCACTATTATTACCTGCTGCGGCGTCATACTATCACCAACTTTACGCCTATAGCTATCATCATCAGCGCAAAAATAATTCCGATTGCCGTCGGGTTTAGCTTATTTAAAAGCGCCGCGCCCACTATTCCGCCCAGCACGACGCCTATGCACGCGCACAGCACTGTCCGCCCCTCAAAAAACCCCGACGCGATATAGATAGCCGCGCTTATTATACATATGGGCAAGATTACAAGCAGAGCCGTGGCATGCGCCTTTTTTTCGTCCAGTCCGCTTAAAGACAGCAGCGGTACGGCAAGCATTCCGCCGCCGCCCCCGAAAAATCCGGATACCATCCCGACGGCAACGCTTCCGCCCCAAATCAGCATTGTTTTTGCTTTATCGTTCATTGTAAATAGTTTTGCGTATGTTTGCAAAAAATAAACATGACGTCGCCCTCGCCTAAAACGGCGCAAAAAGCGCAATGACCTAAAAGATTTTGTCCGACATTCCCCGATAGTGACAAAATATTTTGCAAGAGTGTCGATTTATGCCCAAAATCATTTGCAATTTACTCTAACATATTATATAATATAAAACGTATAAGAAAAACTATATATTTTTAAAGGTGTTTACATGCACATCATCAAGGTCACTAAAAACAAACCGATAACCATTTTCCTGTCCGTGTTAATCGCGATTGCGCTTTTATTGAGCACTGCGATTGCCGTGACAAGACCTGCCGGAGCTGCCGAAGAAAAAGAGGACACAACCGAATTTGCGCCCGTTTCACTTTCGTTAAGCAATCCGCAGTTCAGCTCTTCGTCCGGCGACTATCCCGCAAACCCCTCCTCTTGGACGGGCGAATACGTGGACGGCGGCAAGGCCGAACTTGTAAAAGGCGTGGTAGATCTTACTCCGTCCGTGTACTCCACCGGCGGCAATAAAGAATACGCACTCGACCAGTACGAGGACGAATACAAAAGCGAAAAAGATATTCCCAAGTCCATTTTCGGCGAGGGCACCGATTTCGGCGGCGATAAAAAAGCGCTTTTTATCAATACCAAAAAGGGCGCCAGCACCGTGTATGCCTACAAGTCCGAGGAAATGACGCTTTCCGCCAACTCTTTCTACCGCTTTTCGGTGTGGGCAAAGACAGGTAAATTCACCGCTCAAAGCGGCGCGACCGTCAAGCTTTCAGGGCTCGGTCAGTATTTTGGATTCTACAACATAGACACCGCAAGAAAAAACATCGACAGTAACGGCAAGCTTGTGCTTGATGTAAACAACAACTACGGTTGGGTCAAGTATACGCTGTATGTACGCACCTCCGCTTCCCTCTCCAAATCCGTACGCATAAATCTCGGACTCGGCGAGACGGCAACCGGCGGCAATGAGGATCCCGGTGTGTACGTGCGCCCCGCATCCGGCTATGTGTTCTTTGACGACGTAAAGGCAGACCGCATCTCCGCGTTTGACTTTGCGTCCGAAACCATGCACTTTGAAAAGCTGGACGGCAAGGACAACGTTTACGGCATGGGCACAAGCATGGCAATCGACCTCAACGAAACCAAATCGTTTGCCACAAAAGACGGCTTGGAAATAGGCACATTCTCGCGCAACACCGATCAGTGGAAAAACGCGCGCTATGACGAGTACGAAGAAAACCCCGAATATACCGGCTCCGCACTACTCGGCTTTTACAATTCCGAGGGCAGGCTTAAGGACCTCTCCTCTTCCGCCAACGTCTACGGCTTTTCTCAAAACCCGTGGGCGCCGTACGGCAGAGCGGAATACGCTTCTCTGTCCGATAAGCAGCTTAACTTTTTCGAGAGCGACCGCAACGGCAACATTTTGGTAATAAGCACGTACGACGGCGACGAGTTTACGGCTGCGGCACGCGGCGCCGCCTCTCCCTTTGTCACGATAGAGCGCTTTAAGTACTACCGCTTCTCCGTTTGGGTCAAGGGCGACAGCGTGGAGGACGGCAACGGAATTACAATTAGGCTAAAGGGCAAGCTCGCCTCCGCCAATAACGTTAACCTGCTCACCGAGTACACAAGCCTCGCCGGCGACAGCAGCGACACCGCGCACTACGGCTGGAAGGAACAGATTGTTTATATTCACGGCTCCATGCTGTACGATTACGACGTAAGCTTCGAGCTGTGGCTGGGCGCACCCGGCGCGCAATCCTCCGGCATCGCCATGTTCGATAACGTTACGTTTACCGAGCTTAAATATTCCGATTACAGCGCCATGTCCGAGGCGGACAGCGGCAACTTCTACGCCATTGACGACAACGCCAACGCGTCCAATATAACCAACGGCAACTTTGTAGACGTCGACGACATGGACGAAATCAAATTCCCCATGCCTGCCGCGGAATGGAGCTACCTCACCACCGAGGAAGTAGGCACGCGCGGTTTCTCCGTCAGCGCGGTTGATACCGAAAACGCCGTACACGGAATTATTCCCACCGACGAAAAGACCTTTGCCGAGATTGCGGCAAGCGGCGCTATCCCCTATCCGGACATGCCTAAGGCCGAAGGGCTTACCAACGTGCTAATGCTTGCGTCTTCAACAAAGACGGCATTCTGCTATCAGTCACCCAGCATCACCATCGCCACCGACACTGCGTACAAAATCACCGTTGACATGATGGTTGGCCGTGTGGACGGCTACGGCGCGTCGCTTGTGCTCAAAACTACAAGCGGAAACGTTATTTCCACAATAGAAAATATTCAGAACACCAACAAGCAGTTCAGAACGTACACCTTCTATCTTTCCGCTCCCAGGTCACAGCAGACCGTTTACCTCGAAATTTGGCTTGGTCTCAACGACAGAAAGGACAACAAGCAAAAGCTTTCCTCCGGCAATGTCTATGTAAAGCTTGTGGACCTTGTAGAATGGACGGCGGCGGACGACGGCAACATTACCGACGAGTTCAACGCCATACTCGAAAAGTATAAGTCCGACATAAACAGCACTGCCGCGCTTGGCGCAATGAACTACGGCATTTATTCCTTCTCCGAGCCCACGCTTGACTACTACGACGCTTACTCCTACGACCAGATGGGCGGACTCGGCACCCCCTATCAATGGAGCAGATCGTCCGCAAACTCCAACGTTATAAGCGGCATATTCAACACTCTTAACGTAAAGGAAGAGCTCTATCCTGGATTTGAAAAGAAGGATCTGTCCGGCAGCATGCTGTACATTTACAACACGGAAAAGAACTATACCAAGTACACCTACGACAACTCGCTTTCACTTGTTTCCAACAAGTACTATCGCATAGATGTTCAGGTCAAGGTTCGCATTTCAAGCGAAGAGCTTAAAGACAAAAATTCAGTCGGCGCAGGGCTTGCGCTTACCGGCTCCTCCGCTTCGTTTACCAATATAAAAGACACATCCACTATCTATGACGTGAACAACGAGGATAGCCGCGATTACGAAACCTTTAAGAAGTATTCATTCTATATCTCTACCGGCGACAACGGCGGAGATGTGGGACTTGATATAACGTTTGGTGGCGAGGATAAGGAAAGCTACATTCAAGGCAGACTGATTATCGGCAGTATCGTAATGACCGAGATAGACAACCTCGACTACGAAGACGCTCAAAAATCCAAAGACAAAAACATCATCGCAGTAGAGCTGTCCGAAACAGTTACGGATAACAGCACAAACAACAACACCGAGGCCGCCTCCTCCGATATTCAGTGGTGGATTATCCCGACGGTCATATTCAGCGTTGCGCTTGTTGCGGCTATCGTGCTCATTCTTGTTATTCGCCTCCGCGACTACTTCAAAAAGAAGCGCAAAGTCACCTATGCCACCCAGTACGGCCGTGAAGATGCGTATGACGATATAGAAAGGTTGCGCGCTCAAATAGAAAGCGACAAGCAGAAAAAACAAGAGCCTGCACCTAAGACGCAAACAGACGATCTTTACGAGGAATCCCCAGTCTTAACAGACGGCGAGGCTACCGAAACAGAGGAAAGCGAAACCGAAACCGAACAGCCCGAGACGCCTACAGAGGAACCTAAAAAGCCCGACACAGATTTGGACGACTAATAGTAACATCAAACGAAAATCCCGACTGAAAACTCAATCGGGATTTTTTATTGAATTTG
The DNA here is from genome assembly GCA_022508365.1 of Clostridiales bacterium. Classification (GTDB taxonomy): domain Bacteria; phylum Bacillota; class Clostridia; order Christensenellales; family Pumilibacteraceae; genus Anaerocaecibacter. The sequence continues at coordinate 42,737 of JAFLVH010000004.1, forward strand.
AAATTAAAATTATCTTCGTGTGCCGTCATCGTCGAATGTCTTTTTTAAAGCCATTTCGGTTGGAATAATTGACATGACAAGAGCGATTAATTGAACTATAACAACAATTAAAGAGGCAATGCCGATTGTTTCGTAAGTCCCGTTAAAAAACGGAATCATTACTACCCCTGACGGCACAACAATAATCAAACCCATTATCCACCAAAGCTTTCCGCAAAAACTATGTGCAAACTTCCAGGTATCGTCATTTTTCATAGACCGCTTTGTTCTGTATCCGATTAATCCGTTAATCTCCTTAGGACAATGCTTCCACATCAATCCGCCCGCAATAATCATGATTAACGGTACAATCAAGTTGCAAAACAACATAAAAACCCAAAACCGCATTTTTCACTCTCCTTATAAGAAAATTCAGAAGTTGCCTTCCGGTTGAATATAGATTACCACAGAAATTGATACTTTTCAATGCGTTTTGACGGTAATTTTTGCAACAATGTTGCAATTTTTACAAGTTAAGATAAAGAAGAAGAGCAACCGGGATATTTTACGTTGCTCTTGAAATAACTAATGTCGAGATTCCTCGACAAGCTATGAATGATGAGTCGGTTGACTCAACAATCATTCTGCATTCTTAATTCTGAATTAATATCCTCCGTCGACATGCAATAATGCACCGTTGATAAAGGAGGATTTTTCTTCCGCAAGGAACAGTGCGGCATGGCTTATATCCTCCGGCGTGCCGATGCGCTGCACCGGCGTATTGTCAACTATCCTAAATAGCGCGTCGGGCGGCACGGGGTCGTTCATCTCGGTTGCAATAAGTCCTGCAACTATTGCATTTACCGTGACGCCGGCAGGTCCCACCTCGCGCGACAGCGCCTTGGTAAGCCCGTTTACGCCCGCCTTTGCCGCGGAATACGCTGTTTCGGTGCTCGATCCGCGCTCCGACCAGAATGAGCTGATATTAATTATTCTGCCGAATCCGTTTTTTACCATGTCGGGCAAAAACGCCCTCGTCACCAGCCACACGCCCTTTAGATCAACGCCGATTACCCTATCGAAGTCATCCTCGCTGTCCGTCTGAAGCATGCCTATATGCGCTATGCCTGCGTTGTTTATAAGTGTGTCAACATGCCCAAACACCACTGCATCGTGCAAAGCCTGCACCTGCTTTCCATCGGACACGTCCGCCTTAATGGCTTGGCAAGCAATCTCTTTGCCGTTAAGCTCGTTTACAAGCTCCATAGCCTGCTTTTCCGACTTGTTATAGCATATAATCACGTTGTATCCGGCATTGCCGAAGTCAATAGCCATCTGCCTGCCTATGCCGCGCGCGCCGCCCGTGATAAGTACCGTTCTTTTCATCTGTACTCCTATTTTATGTTATCAGGCAGGTCGTTTTCAAACAGCACAACCTTGTTGCCGTCTATGCTCTTTAACGCCTCTACCGCCTCGTCGCGCGTGGAAAACAGTTTGATTTTTTCTTCACTCATTCCTGCCTTAACAGCGCCGCTCTTTATGTCCGCGGCGCGCGAGCCCACAAGAAAAGCGTAATCGGTCGCGTCGGCTATCTGCTTTCCAAGCTCCACATTGCACGGCTTTTCGAGTGCACCGAGTTCTACAAATCCCGGCGTTATTATCACCTTTATGCCGTCAAAGCATTTAAGCACGTCAAGCGCATTTTTCGCGCCTATCGGGTTAGCGTTAAACGCGTCGTCAATCACCGTCACCGCGCCACTATCCAACAGCTGCAATCTGTGCTCTACCGGCTGAGCATTCTCCACCGCCGCCGCTATATCGGACAGCTCCACACCGAGAGAAATAGCAATACAAGCGCACGTGCATACCGTTTCCGCAATATGCGCGCCCAAAAGCTTTGTGGTTACGTTCTGCCGCTTGTCACCTACAACAAGGCAAAATGATGTGCCGCGCGCGTCGATTGTAAGATTTTCGTATGCTACGTCCTCGCCTGCAACTGTGACTTTGCATAGCGGTTTACGCTCCTTTAACGCTTTGCAATCTTCATTGTACCCGTTTAGCGCAAGTGTGCCGCTATCCGGCAGCGCTGCCGCCAGCTCGTACTTTACGTCCGCAATGTCCATTCGGCTGCCCATGGTTTCCGCGTGCATATCGCCCACTGCGGTTATTATGCCGTAAACAGGGCTTACAATATCGCACAGCTCCTTTATGTCGCCTTTGTACCGCGCGCCCATTTCCGCAATGAAAATCTTTTCATCGCCGAGGTCGTTGTTTATAGTCTTACATACGCCCATAGGCGTGTTGTAGCTACCCGGCGTGGCGAGCACCGTATACTTTGCCAAAAGCATATCCTTTAGCAAATTCTTTGCCGTGGTCTTGCCGAAGCTGCCCGTAATGCCTATCACTATAGGCGCTTTTTCCGTGAGCTTTGCCTTTGCGCGTTTTACGTATTTTAGGTTGTTTAGCTTTTCAAACGGGCAAGTTACGGCATTTGCAAGCAGCGCGACAAACGGCACAAGCATGCCGATAGCCGCAGTGAGTGTTCCGCAATATACGCTGTAATATGTAGCAACGGCAACGCCGCCGCCGAGTATCAACAACAAAATAAGGTTTACCGTAAACAGACGTACCATGCGCCCTGTGAACTTGATTTTGTTTGCGCCGTTATTCTTGACCGCCACAATAAACACCGCGGCAAATATGCAGTAGAACGCCACACCGCAGTGCCTAATCCATTCCACAGCGGAAAAGCAGGTGAAAAAAATTATCTCGGTGATAAACGAAAACAGCATAAGCGCGGCATAGCGGACAAGCACGTCGTACTTGGTGCTTTTCCACCAGGCGGTTACGCCTTTCGCCTTGTAGCCCGATAACTGGATTATCTTAAGCATCGGGATGCTAATTATAGAAGATAGTATCGCCGCCGCCGCTAATAGCGCGACCGAAATGTAAAATTCCATTGTTCTATTCCGTCACAAAATTTTTTAGCCGAGAGATAAAAGCATAGTTGCTGTCTATATACGAATAATGTCCGCCGTCCGTCATGATAAGCGTGCTGTTTTTTATGAAGCGATTCAGCCGCCTTGCCATGTACGGCGGAGTGTCGCGGTCGCGCCTGCCCCAAAATATCAGCGTATCGCACTTGATATACGGCAACAGCCTATCGAGGTGCGTGTTGACTATGCGCACAAACACTTTTCGCATATCATTGTCTACATTATTATAATCGGTAGAGCCGAATCCGTCAAGGGATTTTCCGCGTTTTACCCTGTGGTGATAGCGCGCTATGCGTATTTTTCTTTTTAGACTGAATTTAGGCTTTAGCCCTGCGCTGTCCACAAGCACTATCTTTTTTGCCAGTCCCTGTGCCGCGAGGATTATCGCCACCCTTCCGCCAAAGCTGTGCCCGACGATAATCGGCTTTTCTATTCCCTGCTCCAACATAAAGTCCCTGACGCATGCGGCGTATTCGTACACGCCCCATTCATTCGGCACCTTTTTAGGAAAAGCGAAGTTGACGCAGGATATACCTAAGTCCGACACGCTCTTATATGCGCCATTGAACGAACTTAAGTCTCCGCCCCAACCGTGCAAAAACAAAACGACTGTGTTTGATCCCGACGCGTTAAACGCCTCGTACTCGCATTGCACGCCATTGACAGTCGTCGTCATAAAACCTCCGGGGACATCTGTATATGTGACGCGTCAAGATAGCTTAGGAAATTTTTGTGATACGAAGGATATGTACTGCAGTTCGTAGCAGCGCTACGAGCAAAGTGCATAGACGCACGGAGCACAAAAATTAACAGCTATATTGACGCATGAACTTATTCAGATGTTCCTCTACAAATTAAGTCGCATGATAAGCGCATCTTTTCCTTTGTAGTAGTTTTTTCTCTTACCAACCCGTGAAAACCCGAGGCTTGTATAAAGCATAATCGCAGGGATATTGCCGTCGCGCACCAACAAAAATACGCTTTTTACGTTTTGAGCGACAAGCTCGGCAAGCAGCTTATTGAGAAGCATTTTTCCAACGCCCTGCCGCCTGCACTCCTCCATAACCGCGATATTGGAGATTTCGCACTCGTCCGTGACAATCTCGCCCGACACGTATCCGCAGAACTTTCCGCCTGCTTCAGCGACCAAAAACACCGCGCCGCTATCGATTTCCTCCGCAATCTGAACTTCCGTCCACGGACAGTCTATATAGGCGCGCTCTGCCGCCGCAATAGCCTTAGCGTCGGTATTAACCGCTCTGCGCACTGTTACAATATCGCTCACAGATCGCCCTCGCCGCGCTCCGGCTGCGCCTTGCGTATGTACAGCGGCTGTAATTCCTTGTACGACAGCTCCTTGCCCATAAACTTTTCCGCGGCAATAGCAAGCTCTCGTGCCGTCACGCCCACCGTGCCGGAGAATATTCCTGCCAGCTTGTTATCGGTGGACACGGAAAAATCGCTGTGCTTTTTAACAAATACAAGCGCGTCGTCAAGCGTCATGCACATAGCAGGATCGAGCGTGGCGTCACCGTCAAACCGCGCGATATAACACACCTTATTGCCTGCGTCGGCTACGGAAATCACCTTGCCGCTGTTATTGTTATATGAATTGAGCCGCAGATTGTTTACCCCGAAACAAGGCTTATTAAGCGTATAACAAAACGTTTTTATCGTGGTAAGCCCAATCCTTAAGCCGGTAAACGATCCGGGTCCGACGCATGCGCCGAATATGTCTATGTCGCCTAAATTTGCGCCTGCCTTTTTTAAAAGTCCGTCTATCATTGGCATAAGCGTTTCCGAGCCGGCGTTTGATAAATTTTCATCGTAATACTTTTCGCCGCCGAGCATAAGCAGCGCCCTGGTGCCCTCGGCGGTATCAATCATTAAATAGTTTTTCATCTTTCTACGACGACCTCTCTTACGTTTTCACTTATTTTGTTTATTGTTATTTCTATCGTATGGCAGCCGACAAACAGCTCTTTTACATTGCTCCACCACTCCACAGCGCAAATAACATCGCTGTTGCCGATAAAGTCGGTGAGCCCTGCCTCCGCCGCCTCGTCCGCGCTCTCTAATCTGTATGCGTCAAAGTGGCAAAACTTGTACGTGCCGAAATATTCGTTCATTATGGTGAACGTGGGCGACACCACCTGCGCCTTTACCTTCAGCCCCTTTGCTATGCCCTTGCACAGCACTGTCTTGCCTGCGCCCAGCTCGCCGTTTAAAAGTATGACGTCCCCGCCCGACAGAACTTTTGCCAGTCTTTTACCGAGCGCCTCCATCTTTTTGGGCGAAGTAATTTTGTACGTTGTTTTATTCATTATAAATCCTATATCTTTAGCTTTTTGTACAGCGCAGGCGCCGCAACCGCCACCCATGCCGCCATTACGAAATACCGCAAAAAGCAATATAGCATTGGCATGCTTTCGGGCAGAAACAGTTTAAAGCCCTGCTGAATTCCTACCGTGACGCCAAGCCCCACGACAATACGAAGCGCTATTTTCCACCACACGCGATTTTCCGTTACGTCGTACCCCACATATCTTTTTTCCACAAAGTATCCGATGTCGAACGCCATAAACGCGCCCAAACCCTTAAGTATATCCGCGCCGCTCGGGCTACCCAGCATGCCCACTCCTGCCAAAACAGATATGACTATTACGGAAACGGCTACGGCGGGAATGACAAACAATTCCTCTCTGTCCCCGAACAAACTTAACAGCGCGTTGAACGCAATCGCGCAAAACACGCCCACCGTAAGTCCGCAAAACACGTCCGACAAATAATGCTGACCCAAGTACATTCGCGACAGCATTACAAGCAAGGTTACCGCCACGCCTATTATCGGCACCGCCCTATATTTTTTTCCGTACTTGATGGTGAGAAGCGTGGAGATGGACGCAATGCTTTCCGTATGCCCTGACGGAAAGGAATACGTGGTTTCGGGATCGCCTATACTCCGCACACGGTACGCGTTGAACGGGCGCGTGCGCTTAAAGCCTAACTTTAAGAAGTTGGTGATTGCTACGCCCAAAATGTACACGTTGAAAAACCTGTACGCGTACCTTTTGTCAATGCACCAATACAGCACAACCGCAATCGCCAAAAACGCGATCTCGGTGCCGAGCTGAGATATGCCCAAAAACACCGTATCGGTAAAACCGTTTGATAACCGCTGTAAAAGCTTGATAAAATCGGCTTCGAATTGCACGGTTCAGTCCTCGTACCGCTGTATATTTTTTCCGTCCGACCAAAGCCGTTCTATGTTATAAAACTCGCGCGTTTTGTCGGTAAATATGTGAATGATAACGCCGCCGTAATCGAGCGCAATCCATTCCGCATTTACGTCGCGCTTGGTCGGGTCTAATCCGAACTGCTTGGTGAGCTTGTCCTCAACGTATCCCATAAGCGCCTTTACCGCCGTTGTGGACGAAGCGGACGCTATGACAAAGTAATCCGCAATAATAGTCTTGCCGTCCAAGCTGATTATATCTACATTGCGCGCCTTGTGCAAGCTAAGCTCCGCCGCCGCGACAATAGCAATATCCTTTATTTCGTCGCCGCTCGGCACAAACTTTTTGGGTTGTTTCGCTTTATCCTCTTGATTTTCCTTTTGCACGCTCACCTTTTTAGGCGTGTCGGGCGATAGAAAAACAGAGGTCGATCCGTCATTGCCTACAAGCGTTTCGTAATACTCTATCGCCTGCTCGCTGAACTCACAGGTATCTGTGTGCTCTAAGCCGCGAATTTCCTTTAACGCTGCGAGCATGGCGATGTCTTTGTTATGCTCGCTAAGCGCACGCATGTTTCCCAAAGAATTATAGTTGCGACCGTTTTCCGTCTTGTCGGCAAGATACACTATTTCGTCAAGCACGGTCATATTTGCGCGCGCTGTGGAATGATATTTTATCGCTTGCGCAATTTCGTCCGACACGCCGTAATCGGCTTTTGCAATATACGCGCCGATTGGACCGTGCACGGTGGGCTCGGGAAAGCCGGATAAATCCACCAAATCCTTATAATTGCTTATATCCTGCGCCTTTGCTATATCGTGAAGAATGCACGCAATAACAGCGTCATGCGTGCTAGCGCCATAAAGCTTGCTTAGCTCCGCGCCGCGCACCGCCGTGCGGTATGTGTGTTCTATGCGGCGATACGTAAGTCCGTACTTGTGCAATCCTTCTACATACTTTGCATACGGATTGAACATGCCAGTCTTAAGCATGCAATTATACACCTCTGTCGGCAAATACTTGTTGGGCTTGCCGAATGCAAGATCGATTTTTGCATCGGTAGAAGAAATATCCGGACCGCAAAAAGGCGCAACCTTGATTTTGATTTTGCGCTTTTTGAGTAATTTTACCGCGTCTTCGTTCAAATCGTAATTGGGCCGAGGCACTACGTAAAACGTGACAAGCGTCTTAAGCCTATCTATATCGTGCCAATCGATAAGGCGTTTAACTTCCTCGCTGCCGATAACCCAGTATAATTGTCCCTGTAAGCGCTTTTTTAGGTACGCGGCGGTGTCCACGCTGTAGCTTACGTCCTTTTTGTTTATTTCGTACCTGCTGACCTCCGTCTTAGCCGAGGACAAAACCTTTTTGCAAAGCGTGTACCTCACCTTTCCGTCGTCCTGCGGCGCCTTGAACGGCGAAATGTACGACGGCATTACTATAACGCGGTCGAACTTTTTTTCGAGGTTCTTCACAATATCCACGTGCCCGAAGTGCAGCGGATTGAAGCTGCCGCCGTAAATTGCTATTTTTGTGATTTCATTCTTCATAAGTAAACTCCGTGTCGAGTATTCTGACTATATCGCCCGTTTTTATCCCCGCTTTTTTAAGCGCCTTGGTCACGCCGCCCACGTCCAGCCGACGCTGAAAGTACATAAAGCTATCCCTATCGTCCAAAACAACTGTGCGCGCAAGCTTTTCTATCATCGCACCGCTAAGCACAAACGCGCCGTCGTCCGCCCTTGTAATCGCGTAGGAATTGGGATCGACCTCCTCGTACGCAAACGGCTCGAAGCTGAGCGGCGCAGGCGGCGGCAGCGTACCGAGTTTTTTATTTATCGCTCGCTTTAGCTCTTCCAAGCCCTTGTGCGTTACGCCGCTTATCTCATATATTTCGCCCTTGATATTTGCGCGAAAGTCGGCGATTTTACTCCTATCCGCGCAGTCAATCTTGTTTAGCGCGATGATTTGCGGCACGTCCATAAGGTCTTTGTTGTACTTAAACAGCTCGGAATTAACAATGTTGTAGTCCTTTACCGCGTCGCCGTCTGTCGATATATCCACGACGTGAACGATTATTCGCGTGCGGTCTATATGACGCAAAAAGCGATGTCCGAGCCCTGCTCCGTCCGCCGCGCCCTCTATAAGTCCCGGTATGTCGGCTACGGTAAAGGAGCTTTCGTCCACATAGCAAACGCCTAAGTTTGGCGTGAGCGTGGTAAACGGATAGTTGGCTATCTTTGGATTGGCGCCGGTAAGCACGGAAAGCAGCGTGGACTTGCCCGCATTGGGCAGCCCTGCAAGCCCTACGTCCGCAATGGTCTTTAGCTCTAAGATAATGGCGCGCTCCTTTGTGGGCTCGCCCTTTTGGCTGAAGCCGGGCGCCTGCCTGCGTGACGACTTAAACCTTGCATTGCCCTTTCCGCCGATTCCGCCCTTGAGCACCGTCACGCAGTCGTCCGAATAGAACATATCCGCGATAATCGCGCCCGAAGCCTCGTCTCTCACCACCGTGCCGCGCGGAACGTACAGAACAAGATCCGCGCCGTTTTTGCCGTGGCGGTTTTTGCCCGATCCGTTACTTCCGTTTTCGGCGCGGTAGTGCTTGCCGAAGCGAAACTCCGAAAGCGACGCGGCATTACTGTTTACCTTGAACACCACATTGCCGCCGTCGCCGCCGTCGCCGCCGTCAGGCCCGCCGTTGGGAACGTACTTTTCCGTATAGAACGACGTACAGCCGTCGCCGCCGTCGCCCGCTTTTATATAAATTTTTGCTCTGTCTATAAACATGTTATATCACTTAACCCTTTACGCCTTGAGGACACAATCCTTTTACGGAACAATTTTCGCAGTCGGGCGTGCGCGCGTGACAGCAATCCCTGCCGTGTCTTATAAGCAAGAAGTGCACGTCGCGGTAATCCTCCTCTTTAAACGCCGCGCAAAGGTCCTTTTCTACCTCGTCCGGAGTCTTGCCGCGTGTAAGCCCAAGTCGATTTGCCACGCGAAAAACATGCGTATCCACCGCGATTGCCGGCTGATTAAACGCGACGCTAAGCATGACGTTAGCGGTTTTTCTGCCAACGCCGGCAAGCGAAAGCAGCCCCTCCATAGTCTGTGGCACCCTACCGTCAAAGTTGGACACAATATCCTCGCAGCACTTTTTTATGTTTGCCGCCTTGTTTTTGTACAGTCCGCAGCTTTTGATATAGTCTTCCAACATTTCTATCGGCATGTCGCAAAATGCCTGCGGAGTGTTGGCAAAAGCAAAAAGCTTGCGCGTCACTATATTTACACGCTTGTCCGTACACTGCGCACTTAGTATAACCGAAATAAGCAGTTCAAAGTCGCTGCTGTATTCCAGCTCGCAGCACGCGTCGGGATATGTGTTTTTTAGTTTTTCAAGAAGTTCTGTCATGGCGCCTTTGTTGTATTTCCTTTGTACGAAAAAACCAAGCAAGCGCATACTTGCTCGATTATATTCTACCACAACAGAAAAAAAATGTAAAGGTATTTTAGTAATTACCCTGCCGATAAAGCGATTTATATGTTTGACCGTCGAACTCGTAAATATTGCGAAGACTTGTGTAGTAACCGCAGTTTAGCACGTTTTGGCACAGATGATAGTCCGGGCTCTTAACGGCAAGCGAGCACCCCGATCCGTTAACAGGTGCGCTGACAAGCTTGGCCTTGCCGCCAGACGCGATTACCGCGTCCAAAAATCTGATTGCGCTGTTTCGTGACGAAAACGAAAAAATGTAATTCATACGCTAATTTCCTCTTGTTCGTTTTTATTTTCTTTAAATAGTTCTAAACCGCCAAAATTCGCATTAAATATTAACGGTCTTATTCCGTTATATGTGTCTGGAGAACAGTCTGTCATGATTTATTTCGACAACGCCGCAACTACTATGATTAAACCCGAATGCGTGCTTAAAGCCGACGAGTACGCGCTGAAAAGCCTATGCGCTAACGCCGGGCGCGGTAGCCATTCCGCGGCGATAAAAGCCGCACAAATTGTTTACGAAGCGCGAAAAGCCGTTAAAAACTTTGTATTTTGCGACGAAGTGGCTTTTACATTTAACTGCACGGACGCGCTTAACACCGTGCTGTTCGGAACCGCAAAAAAGAACGGACACATCGTGACAACAGTCTACGAGCATAACAGCACTCTGCGCCCCATTCACGAGCTGGGAAAGCGCATGAACGTAAAATATACCGCCGTCCGCCCTAATGCGCACGGCATAATCGACCCTGCGGAAATCGAACGCGCCATTCGCCCAAACACCTATCTTATAGCCGTCAACCACGTGTCAAACGTTACGGGATCGGTTGCGCCCGTGACGCAGATAGGCAATATAGCCAAAAGACACGGTATACCCTATCTTATCGACGGCGCGCAATCCGTCGGGTACCTAGACGTGAATATGCGTGAAATCGGGTGCAACTATCTGTGCTTTTCGCCGCACAAGGGTCTGCACGGAACGCAGGGCTTGGGCTGCCTGTGCGTGCGCGGTGCGCCTCTTTTACATCCGTTCAGGTTTGGCGGCACTGGCACGTCGTCTCACACACTCGATCAACCCACCGACTTTCCGGAGGGGTTTGAGAGCGGCACGCTGCCCGTAAACTCCATATTTGCACTTATCGCCGCCATTACGCATCACAAAAGACTGTCTCTCACCGTCAAGCGCAACCTTGCCGCTTGCGGCGACATGCTTAGAACAGAGCTTAGCAAAATTCAAGGCGTAAAGATTTACGGCAAATACAACGTACTGCCTAACTTAATTTGCTTTAACCTGCAAAAAACGGACGCGTCTTCCGTGGGGAATATCCTCAACGATCAGTATGACATTGCAGTAAGAAGCGGTCTGCACTGTGCGCCGCTGTGCCACGCGTTTTTAGGCACTATAAACAGCGGCGCGGTGCGCGCATCACTCTCCTACCACAATTCCATAAACGAGGTGGACTTTTTTGTCAAAGCGATCCGCGAGATCTGCAGGTAGATCGGCTATTCCGCTTTTATCATTTCCACAAGCGCCATTAGCCGCTGCCTGGAATGATCGTCCAAGCTCGGCGATACGACGGACACAAAGCCGTCAAGCTGCTCAATAGAAAATGTGCCGTTGCGCTTAGCTTGCGCCACGTTTTGCCTGAGAGTGCGAATTAGCTCCTCCTCGCTTTTTCCGGCGTACTTTGCGGCAACCGACGCCACTTCCTCTTTAAGCGTTTGATTGCCGCTTTCACCCTCGCGTCCGAAGTCTTTAATACTGCGCATAATAAACCTCCACGCGATTATTGTATGTATCATAAACCGATAAAGTTACCCAAGGAGTGACTATGGACATAAAACAAATGCTGCCGCTGCTGCTTAAAGGCAGGCTCGGCGAAAAAGAACAGGCTATTTTAAAGCTGACCGAAAACCCCGACCCTACTGCGCTCGGCTCGCTCATCACGCAAATGGCGGACAAAAAAACGCCGCGTATCGATCTGTACGCGACGCTGAAAAAGCTTATCCCTGCTGAATCGCTGGGACTTATTATCAAATACTTCGGGACGCAACGCGCCGCGCGGTAATTGTTTATAGCATCTTATACACCAAACAGGCAAGGCGAAACGTCATTGCATCGTTGAAGTTGCGAATGTTAAGCCCGGTAATCCGCTCTATCTTGTCCAGTCTGTAAATAAGCGTGTTGCGGTGAACATACATATGCCTACTTGCCTCCGAGATGTTGAGCGAGTGCTTTATAAACGCGTCCGCCGCCGTCATCAACTCTTCGTCGGACAGCACTTCTCGGTACGACCTGTCCAGCACGGTCTTTACGTACCTTTCCTTGTCCGCCGAGGTCAAAACGGACAAGGTTTTTATCAGCGCATATTCCTTGTACGAATATATATCGCCATTAGGATCGAATTCCGCTCCGTCGACAAGTGCGGATTTGGCGTATGCGTAATACTTAGGCAATTCCGACACGCCGTGCGCAACGCCGCCAACGCCTATTTTTACCTGTTCTTTTATCTCCTCGGACAAATTCTCTTTTAGCACGGCGGCAAACTCGCCTGCCGAGCGGTAATCCGTATCGTTATCGCTCACCTTGCAAAGCGCAGTAATGCCGTCTGACATGTCGGCTACAAAGTCGTTCTCGCCTGCCATTGTCATAAGATATTCGGTTACGCTTTTACTTCCGGCGCCACTGTACACCGCAAACACAAAGTAGTCGGATTTGCCCACGTGTACGCCCTGGGGCGCGCCGCAAAGCCCAAGCAAAAAATCGCAGACTGGATCGGAAGGCTGTTTTATCATCAATCCAAAAACGTACTCCCGCGCAAGCGCCGCGGTAATCATACTGCTTTTGTCCGCGCCCTTTACGGCAAACGAATAAACCCTCCCGTCACGGCTTACCGAAAAAACAGTAATGCCGTTTTTTTCATCCGCCATCACGCCGTTTTCGGGCATATTCTCCGGGGGCTTTACCTGCTCTATGTCAAGCCCGCATAAGCTTTTTATTTGTTTTATTATTCTTTCCGCCTGCATGATTTTCCCTATTGCATACTTGATTTTTTGTGCCCGATATTTTTACTCAACCGCTACGTACCTTTCGCCGATTATCTTATAATCCGCTTTAAAGGTTTTAAACGCATTGTCAAGTTCCGTCATATTTTCTGCCGCCACAAGCGCAAGACACGTCACTTTTTGTTCGTAGCGTATTTGTAGTGTTTGACAGTTTAATCCCCTCAAAAGCCCGTTTATGCGCTTATACGCGTCATTATCGCATGATATCTCTATCTCTATGCGCTTTTCCGCACGGCTTACGCCCACTTCTTCTATAAGCTCCGCCGCACTCTGTCTGTACGCGCGCGTCAATCCGCCTGCGCCCAACTTGATTCCGCCGAAGTACCTGACAACTGCAATCAACGTCTTTCGCGCCTCCGCCGCCGCAAGCGCCGCATATATCGGCTTGCCCGCTGTGCCGCCAGGTTCGCCGTTGTCGTCATAGCCGAAGTCGTCGCCCTTTTCGTCCGCGATATAGCCGTAGCAGACGTGACGTGCCAAGCTGTGCTCGGACTTTAGCGCGTCTATTATCGGCTTAACGTCGTCGCGCGTATCAATATGCCGCGATATCGCTATAAACCGTGAACGCTTGACTACAAGCTCCATTTGCCCTTCGTTTACGCAAACTATCATTGCATTATAACTTTTAGGCGCACCTTTTTGCCCTTGCAAAGCACAAACTCGGTCGATGTCGTGTAGTCGCCTATCTTGGCGGTTACGTTGTCCACCTTTTTATCGTCCACCTTGACGCCGCCACCCTCGATAAGCCGCCGCGCCTCGCCCTTTGAAGCACACACCTTGCACGCGACCATCACGTCAAGCATGCCGCTGTTTAGGTCTCCGTTTATTGTGACGGTGGGCATTTCTGTAGCCCCGCCCTCAAACGCCGCCTGCGCCTGCGCTTGAGCTTCGTTTGCGGCGTCCTCGCCGTGAATTATCTTTACCACCTCGTACGCAAGCCGTTTTTTGGCGCCGTTAATGCGCTCGTCGCGGTGCGCGCAAAGCTCTTTAATTTCCTCTAAGCCGACGTAAGTCAACAGCCTTAAGCAGTTTTCCACTTCCTCGTCGTCGACGTTGCGGAAGTACTGATACATCTCATACGGAGTGGTTTTGCTTGCGTCCAGCCACAGCGCGCCCTTTTGCGTCTTGCCCATCTTCTTTCCGTCCTTTGTTTCCAATAAGGACAAGGTTAGCGCGTAAGCGTCCTTTCTTGCCACGCGGCGGATAAAGTCCGCGCCGGCAAGGATATTGCTCCACTGGTCGTTGCCGCCAATCTCCAGCATGCAGCCGAAATCGGTGAACAGGCGCAAAAAGTCATACGCCTGCATGGGCATGTAGTTGAATTCCAAAAAGCTTAAGCCCTTTTCAAGCCGCGTTTTAAAGCAGTCGGCGGTGAGCATTTTGTTGACCGAAAGATATGCGCCGTAGCTGCGCAAAAAGTCTATATAGTTGAGGTTGCACAGCCAGTCGGCGTTGTTGACAATTACCGCAGCGTTGTCGCCCTCAAAGCTCAAAAACCGCGCAAGTTGTGGTTTGATCTTTTCTACATTATGCTCCACCATTTCGCGCGTCATCATCTGCCGCATGTCGTTTCTGCCCGACGGATCGCCTATCATGGCGGTGCCGCCGCCTACAAGCAGAATGGGCTTGTGCCCTGCCTTTTGCATGATTGACGCCGCCATAAGCGGTATAAAATGCCCTATGTGCAAGCTGTCCGCAGTAGGATCGAACCCACAATAAAATGTAACCGACTGCGACCCCAAAATATTGTACAAGTCATCCTTGTACACCGTTTGCTTGATAAATCCGCGGCCGTCTAACGTATCGAATACATTTTGCTTCATGATACTCTCCATAGTAAATTATATATAGTAATTGTAAACTATTTTACCGCAAATATCAACCGTTTTATTAAATATCGAGCGATAAACTTGATTTTATTTTATTTCCATATTATAATGTAATCATGTTTCTCGATAAAAAGCATATTTGCCGTCACACCGGACTGAATGTAAATATCGTGGACTCGTGCGCCTCCACTTTTGACGAAATCGGGGCTTACGACGCTATAATCGCCATGAGTCAAACAAATGGCAGAGGCAGAGGCGACCACACCTTTTTTTGCCCGGACGGCGGACTGTATATAGTAATGCGCGTTCAAGGCGTATACATAAATGCGCACACGCTTACCCCTGCCGTGGCGCTTGCCGTGCGCGACACCATTAAAGCCGTTTTGGGGCTTGACACGCGAATAAAATGGGTAAACGACATCTACTACCAAGGCAAAAAAGCCGTCGGAATCCTGTGTAAGTCGGTGCGCAAAGCCGAGTATCTTATAGGCATCGGGATAAACTACGCCACCCCACAAAAGGAATTTGAAAAAGCCGGTCTCGGCGATATAGCAATATCTCTCGAGGCGCCGGAGAAAAAAGCAACGGCGTTTGTGACAGGGCTGTTAAATATGATTAAACGCGCAACAATAGCCACCTTTGACAGCGTACGATACGGCAAGCTGTGCATTAACGTAGGCAAAGACGTGGAGTTTTTACATGACGGAATGACGGTGCGCGGCTTTGCCGAAAAAATAGATGACGACGGCTCGCTTATAGTGCGAATAGGCTCTGCAACCGTCGCGGTGGACGCCGGCGAAGTGTCGATTGTCCACGCCGTAAACCCGCCCAAGCCCGATTAAACCGTTCCCCCACTATATTACGGTTTTGCGCATTGACAATATAATGTTAATGCTGTATAATGTCAAAAAGCATATGCGGAAGTGTTTATGAAAAAGTTTTTACAGTTTATGCAAAAGGCAATAAGCAACTTTTGGGTTCAGCTTATATTTCTTGTGGCGTGCATGCTCGGCATATTTGCGCTCGGCGGAGCGTTCACTTCCGCAGACACCGTAGGCGAAAAAATACTTGAGATTGTAACAAGTATTGACATACTTTCTATTTTCCTCGCGGCTACCGTGTCGCTGATTGTCGCCAATGTAATCATTAAATCAAGAAAGCTTTTGGAAGAATCGCTCAAGATAGACGACGATCACCACAAGATAATATGCCGCTACAACAAGCACAAAAAATCCAATATTGACAAAACGACAAACTTCTGCGACAAAGACGGCGTTGTTATGACGCTCGACAACGTTGCCGTGTCCAAAAAGCCACCCAAAAACCCTATTTCCGACAAGTATTCCGACGGCTACAAAACGCGTCAAGCGGATATAGACTTGTATATGAACGGCAATCTGCAACTGCCGAGCGTAAGCATATTCGCAAACATAATGGGCGACACTAAAGTCACCTTCAGCGATAGGACGGACATGTTTAAGCTGCCGCGGTTTGTCACCGAAAACAAGCTTGCGCTTATGGGCGCACACAAGACGTCTTCCTCGCGCAACAACGACACAATCCGCCTGGACGATATAGATTATGCCAACGGCACGCTCGCGCTTAAGACCTGCCGCACGCAGTACTACGACATGCTTGTCACCAACCGCTGCATGGACTACCGTCTGGACGACACCGTGTCCGTCCGCGAGATATTTGAGTACGGCGCAAAGATAAATCCCCTGTCCAAGTCTCAGCTTGCCAACCAAATAGGCATTAACGGGCTTATCTTTTCCAAGGACGGCTACTTGCTTTTGGAAAAGCGCGGACACAGCAAAACCACCTGGAAAAACAAATTTGCCCAGCCCATTTCGCTCGCCATGAAAAAGTCGGACGTTATCTTACAGCCCGACGGCAAAATCGGCGATAAGCCCGAGGACGCAAACAAAACATTTAAAAAAATCATTCTGACCACGGTAAAAAAGAACTTCGGACTGGAAGAGAAGGATCTGACGGGCTTTGACATATCAAAAAACCTGTTTGGCATAGCGCGCGACCTGTTGGAAGGCGGCAAGCCCAATCTGTACTTTTACGTTGTCGCCAACTACACCGCCGACGAGCTGGTGGACAAAATTCAAAGCAAATGCAAAAAGTTTGCCGTAGTCTCCCGCCCCGGTTCTACCGAAAAGTCGGACGAAGCCCTGCCGCAGCTGACAAACGAAAAGCTGGACAGCGACTTCTACCTTGTAAACGAAAAGGATATTTTTATAAATTACGGCTACTCGCTCAAGGTAAAGGCGCGTCGCATAAAACGCATAAAGCGCGAATACTATCCACGCGTAAATAAGCTTAGACAGGCAAACGAAGGATTTTACTACCGCTTTTTAAAGGCGTTTAACGGCAGTTTAAAGCGCGAGTGCGGCGAGGCGCTGCTTGCCTGCCTGTACTACGCGCGCGTGTGCCGCGACAGAATAGAAAAGGAATTTACATTATGAACGGAAAAATTACCGCATACGGAGAAATTATGCTTCGCCTTTCGGCAGGCGACGTCGGCATTGCAGATGCCAAGGCGTTTGATGCGTGCTACGGCGGCACCGAATGCAACGTGCTCGCCTGTCTATCGCAATTCGGTCATGACACGAAGTACTTGACCGCCCTGCCGCAGACGGAGCTTGGCACAGCCGCTATTAACCACATAAAAAGCTTTAACATAGACACAAGTGATATCGTAGTGCGCGGCGACGTGATGGGCATTTACTTTGTGGAAAACGGCACCGGCAGCCGCGGCTCCAACGTAATATATATGCGCCGCTTTTCCGAGTTTACAAGGCTAAATGACGGCGACTTCGATTACGACAAGGTATTTGACGGCGTCAAGCTATTTCACATGAGCGGCATTTCGCTCGCGCTGTCCGAAAGCAGCCGTAACCTTGCGTATAAACTCGTGGACGAGGCAAAGCGCCGCGGTATAAAAGTCAGCTTTGACTTTAACTACCGCGCTAAGCTTTGGGATACAACAACCGCCGGACAATACTTTAGACCGATAATCGACAAAGCGGATATCGTGCTTGCAAGCACTTTGGATCTTACCACCTTTTTAAACACCGACGAAAAAGATTACTATAAAACATACAACAACGAATATTTAATACTTCGCGACCGCAAAATATTGTCTGCAAACAAACACAGCGTTAAGGTTGCCGTATACCACAAAGACGGAAAGTCCGTACAAAGCTACCATTCACCCACCGTTGAGTTTGACGTTTCGGAAAAAATCGGCGGCGGCGACGCGTTTGACGGCGGCATGCTGCACGCAATACTCTCCGGCAAGAATATTAAGTCAGCGGCGCAGTTTGCCATTGCGGCATTTGCGTTAAAGCACAAAATCAGCGGCGACACGTTTACCGGCACCGCCGCCGACGTCGAAAATTACAGAGCCGACTTTGAGGATCTCAAATGAAAAAGAAAATTCTTTTAAGCATTTCCGCGCGCGACAAAGATTTTGACAATCTTATAAGCGTTTTAAAGAGTCAGGCGGACGTCACGGTCGCTGGCTTAGACGATTACTCGCTTGACGGAATTGATATTTTTATCGGCAAAAGCATGCCTGCGGACAAGCTGAAAAGTGCAAACCGATTAAAAGCGGTGTTCGCGTACAAGACAGGCGTGGACGGCTTCCCCGTTGATATGCTTCGAGATATGAATGTAATGATGTGCAACTCGCACATCAATTCGGAATATATAGCGCAGTACGCCTTTTCTTTAGCGCTTGCCATAACAACACGCATAGCCGAGTTCGACAGAAAAATGCGCGGCGGCGATTGGGACATTTTCAACCCGTATTGGAAAAACCTGTTTGACATGAAGGTTGGCATTGTCGGCTACGGCAGCATAGGACGCGCAATCGACAAAGTGCTTCGCGCAAACAATATCCCCACCTACACTATCGATCGCGGCAAGGATTACGGCGATATATCACTCGTCCCCTCGCTGGAAGAATTGTGTAAAGCTACCGATTTATTGATGCTTGCCCTGCCACAAACCGCACAAACCGACAAGCTGATTGACGAACGAATATTGGGCATGCTTGCCGGCAAGTATATTGTTAACGTAGGCAGAAGCAACTGTATTGACGAAAAGGCGCTATTTAGCGCGCTGAAAAACCGCACTCTTGCCGGCGCGGCAATAGATACCTGGCGGCAAAAACCCACTGCCGAAAACCCCATCCTAAAGCCGTTTGACTATCCGTTTGACGAGCTTGACAACATTGTGCTTTCCTCGCACAAGGCGATGCAGGTATACGACGGTCACAGCAGATACGTCGCCGACACTCTTAATAACGTGCTTTTATATCTATCCGACCAAACCCCAAAAAACATAGTAGACTTAGCAAAAGGATATTAGAAAAAACACTCGGCATATAAAAGTGCCGAGTGTTTTTGATTTGATTGTTGGATTCAAATTTTTTACATAAGCGATTGATACAGCGCGATAATATCTTCCTTGGTGGGATCCTTGGGATTGCCAGGGCGGCACGCATCGTCCATGGCGGACTGCGCGAGGAAGTCTATATCCTCTTCCTTGACAATGCCTTTAAGATTCTGCGGTATGCCTACGTCCTTGCTAAGCTGCGCTACGGCGTCGCATGCGGCCTTGCGGTATTCCGCCTGCGTCATGCCTTCCGTGCCTTTAACGCCCATTGCGCGCGCTATATCGCGGTACTTCTCGCCCGTAGCGTCCGCATTGTACGCCATGACCGTGGGAAGCAGTATAGCGTTTGCCACGCCGTGCGGAGTGTCGTACACCGCACCGAGCGCATGCGCCATTGAGTGAACAATGCCAAGCCCTACGTTGGAAAATCCCATGCCTGCAACGTACTGACCGAGCGCCATGTTTTCCATAGCGGCTTTGTCCTTGTTAACCGCGCCGCGAAGGTTACTTGCTATAATCTCTATAGCTTTAAGGTGGAACATGTCGGTCATCTCCCACGCCGCTTTGGTTATATAACCCTCTATCGCGTGAGTGAGTGCGTCCATGCCTGTAGCGGCTGTCAAGCTCTTGGGCATGGAAATCATCATGTCACTGTCCACCACCGCAACCACGGGAATATCATGCACGTCCACGCACACAAACTTGCGCTTTTTTTCCACGTCGGTAATAACGTAGTTGATTGTTACCTCTGCCGCGGTTCCTGCCGTCGTCGGGACGGCTATTATGGGCAAGCACGGATTTTTTGTGGGAGCAACACCCTCAAGCGAGCGCACGTCCGCGTACTCCGGGTTCGTCATGATTATGCCAATCGCCTTGGCTGTGTCCATGGACGAGCCGCCGCCGACAGCAATAATATAATCCGCGCCGCTCTTTTTGCACGCCGCAACGCCCGTCTGCAC
Organism: Clostridiales bacterium; assembly: GCA_022508365.1. Lineage (GTDB taxonomy): Bacteria > Bacillota > Clostridia > Christensenellales > Pumilibacteraceae > Anaerocaecibacter. The sequence continues at coordinate 62,714 of JAFLVH010000004.1, forward strand.
ATTCTGGATTGTGGGATTGGGCTTTATGTCGCTGTAAAGCTCATACTTTAGCTTAGCGTCGTCCAAAACGTCCAAAACCTTTTGCGTGACGCCAACCTTGACCAAATCGGGATCGGAGCATACAAACGCCTTTTTAAATCCGCGCCGCTTGGCCTCGCCCACGATTTCCGCAATGCACCCTGCGCCGTGGTAGCTTGTTTCGTTCAAAACGATTCTTGCCATATTAATCTCCTTAACATTATTTTGCCGCAATCACAGATTGATTTTTCGATTCCGCTACTATTATACGTAATTCATTGCTCTATCCATAATTGCGTTTTTTATTATATCGCGATAATCGGAAAAGACAATAAAATTATTTGCCGCACTCCGTAATTGTTAAACCGTCCGCAATGTCCGCAGAATAGAATTCTGCGTTGTAGCCCGTGCTCTCGTGGTATTTTTTTGAAACGTAAGCTTTAAAGTCCTGCACGCCGACGGTCTCCACAAGCGAAATGGTGCAGCCGCCAAAGCCGCCGCCCACCATACGCGAGCCTATGCACGACGGATGGCTTTGCGCCGCAAACGCAAGCGCGTCAAGCTCCCTGCCGGTGACCTCAAAATCGTCTTTAAGCGATAAATGCGACTCGTTCAAAAGCTTGCCGAGCGTCACAATATCCCCAGCTTTGAGCGCTGCCACAGACTGCCGCACGCGTTCGCACTCATTCACCACGTGCCTTACACGCTTTTTTATTGTAGGTGCAAGCATATCCGCGCACTCTTCAAATTTTTTGGGCGTGATTTGCGCAAGACAAGTCACATTCAGCTTTTTACCTAAAACTTCCAGCGCCTCTTCAGTTTCTGCGCGCCGCTCGTTGTACTTGCTTTCAGTTAGCTTGTGCGGCTTTTTGCAGTCGGCAATCACAAGCGAATATTTGCCGAGTACAAGCGGCAGATACTCGCAGTTTAGCGTATTGCAGTCAAGCAACATGACGCTGTTTTTCTTGCCGCATGCGGACGCATACTGGTCCATTATGCCGCAGTTGACGCCAAGGCTATGCTCGGCGCGCTGTGCAATTAAAGCTATCTTTTCGGGCGGAATATGCACCCTCGCGACGGCACAAAGCGCGCCTATAGTGCTGACCTCTATCGCCGCGGACGACGACAAACCGCTTCCGAACGGCACGGTGCAATCCTGATACATATCGCAACCGACTATCTTTACGCCCTCTTTTTTCAGCTCTGCGACGCAAGCCGCTTGATAGTTTCCATACTTAATGTCAAGATAGCTTTGGGGGCTATTTATGTCAATGCTGACCTCGTCAGGCAAGGTGGACCATTTAATATTAATTTTGTCCGTGCCGTTGGGGCGTACAAGCACGGTATTTTTAAGCGACAACGCAGCCGGCATAACGCTTCCGCCGCAGTAGTCTATGTGTTCGCCGATTATGTTCACACGCCCTGCCGCTGTAACCTTGTACATATAATCTTTTTCGTTCATAATTCAAATCCCATGTCCGTCAGGAACTTAACCGTTTGTTTTTTGTCCTTGAACACCGCGGTGTTCAAAAGGATTTCCGAGCATACCCCGCCAAGGACTTGCTGCATCGCCTTGTGTGCGTCTCCGCCTATCGCTTTGGCGCGGTCGTACACAAGCTTGAATTCGGCATATTCTTGCGGAAGAGGCTTGTTTGCCTCGATTATTCTCTCTATCTCGCCCAGCTGTGCCTCAAGCCGCCCGGGCAGAATAAACAGCCCTTGCGCCTCGATAAGCCCTATACTCTCCTTTTTAATCACATGATATTCGGGATGTGCGTGGAATACGCCGTCCGGATACTGTTCGCTCGTTATGTTGGAGCGCAGGATAACGCTCATCTCGTAGCCGCGCGCAGTCTTAATGACGGTAGGGCTGACTGCGTTGTGTATGCCCTCTTCGTCGCGAGCGATTATGCCAAGCGCGGAATCGTTATAGTCCACCCACTTGGCGCGGATTTTTTCACAAACTTCCTCTATGGTTTTACGGTTATCAGACACCACTCTGACGACGGTGCCCTGCCAGTCCACAACCTCTATTACGGCGTCCTTGTAATCGCGGTGCTTCAGTGTATAAGCGGCTTTTGCTTTGTGCATG
>JAFLVH010000040.1 GCA_022508365.1 Clostridiales bacterium
TGCAAAACACCGTGTATCGCTCGTTCTTTAACGACCGCCTGTTCGGCAACGACCCGGACGTGTTTCTGCTTCGCGACGACAACATAAAGCTAAGCGCGGATCAAAAGCGCGCGCTACTCACACTTAACGCGCTATTCGGCAGCGTGCTTATGACCTCGGACAATCTGGGAGAATACGACGAGGCAAAACGCAAGCTACTCTCGGACGCGCTCGATCTGTTTTACAATGCAAGCGTCACTGCATACACGCGGAATGGCGACGCAATAGCAATCACCTATGAAGTAAACGGAAAATCAACAACAATCAAATACGACACAAAGCGAGGGATATTACTGTGAACAGCGACAAGACAAGCGTAATCTTCGGCAACCCTATCGACAAAAAGACGGTAAAGCGCGCCGCAAAGAGCAAACGCAAGTATATAAAAAAATACGGCGACGACAGCAACGCGGATTACAAGCTGACCTTCTCCCCCATCGATACGCTCGATTTTATAGATGCGCAAAAGATCGTTTTCGGAGAAAGCGGCGGCGAGTTCAAGGACAACGCGCTGATTGTCGGCAATATCCGCATGGGCTTCGGTCACTACCGCATTTCCATTGCCATGGCGTCCTGCGCGAAGGCGCTTGGGTTTACGCCGTACTGGCTGGACCTTGCGTCGTTTGACGCAACGGGATCAAAGATGATTCGCGCGCAAAACGATTTGTATTCGCTGGCTTCGCGCATATCGCAAAAGTCAAAGCTGTTCAACGCGCTCGTGTGGGAGCCCATGAACAGCGAGGGCTTTAAAAAAATCACCTACAACGCCGTCGACCAAAAAAACAGCGAGCTTCTTATTCCGATATTCAAGAACATAGACAAAAACATTCCGTATATCGCCACGCACGTTTGGCCGTCGCAAGCCGCCGTTCACGCCGGAATGAAAAACGTGGTCAACGCCATTCCCGACAACTGGCCCATGGGACTGCATCTGTCGGAAGGCGCTATCCACGCCGTGCAAACGCCGTTTGCATACCTCGGCTATAAGACGCTCGACGGCTTTGCCAAAAAACCGCTTAAAGGAATACCGGAAAGCGACATTAAAATGGTGGGGCGGTTTATCGACCACGAACTGCTTTGCGACCTCGAAAACGACAACCGCCGCAGAAAGGAACGCATAGCTTCCGGCAAGCCGCTGCGTCTGCTTCTCACCGTGGGCGGCGCGGGCGCGGGGTTTAACATGTTTGCCGCCATGGTAAAACACCTTTTGCCGTACGTGGAGGCAAAAAAGGTTGCTCTGTTTATCAACTTCGGCGACCACAAGGAAGTGTGCGACAAGCTGGTTAAAAAGACGGGCTTAAAGTCGTACAAGTCATACTTCAACGATTACACAGGGCTGAAAAGCCTTGTCGCAGACATTAAGGACGGCGACGTCGAGGGCGTGTATGCCGTGTACAACGACGATATTTTCCGCGCGGTGTACTCCACCAACCTTTTAATGCCGGTGTGCGACCTTCTTGTCACCAAGCCGAGCGAACTCGCCTACTACCCCATTCCCAAAATCTTTATGCGGCACATCGGCGGTCACGAGGTGTACGGCGCAATCAACGGCAGAGAACTTGGCGATTCGCTAAACGAATACCCCACCGAAAAGAGCCTAAACGCCATGCTCGACAAGGTGCTTAGCGACACCGAAATTATCCCCCACCTTTGCGACAGAATAACCGAACTAAAGGCGCAAGGCTACTACGACGGCGCGTACGAATGCGTCCGCCTTGCCGCCGCCAATTCGGAATTAAGAATTAAGAATTAAGAATTATTTATTTAATCTCAATAAAAAAACCGCACAGTCTATAACTGTGCGGTTTTTTTAATCCAATGTTTTTTTAAATATACTTTACCGCAAACATATGCGCTTGTTCTTTACAAACGGCAAAGCTAATATTTCCGTAAGGTTATTCACTACGTATGTCGGTTTATAACTGTCCGACGGCGGCAATTGATTTTTTGCAAAGCCTTGCTTTATGTGTACGGTTGTAAACCCCAATTCGTTTGCAGGCAGGATGTCGTTGTCCAGTCTATCCCCTATCATAACCGCATTATGTGCTTCCACGCCGCTCTTTTCAAGTGCAATGGTAAACAATCTTTTGTCGGGTTTACCGATGCCGTAATCGGAGGAAGAAATCACCGTCGAGAAGTATTTACCTATTCCAAAACTGCGCAAACGCTCCGTTAAACCCCCGCTTTGATTTGCTATAATTCCCAAGCGAAACTTTTTGCTCAGGCTTTCAAGCACATTGTGCGTATCGTCGTACAGCGTTTCCAACTCGCTTTTATATTTTGCGGACTCGGTAAATCCGAATTTATTTCCCACGTATTTCCACTGCGGTTTAAGTAAACCCGACGCCGTTTGCAGTTCGTTCCATAAGCGCTCCGCGGTTATGCCGTTTTGTTGCGCTTGCGGTGTTGCCGCTTGCTCTCGGCACCGCTCGCGCCAAACGACGTCCTCATTGACAAGCGTGTAACCTATATCGAAAAATATGTATTTAATCGCTTTCATCTGTGTTTTCTGTTTGTTCTTTGTTGTTTGCGGTGTTTAACGTGCGGCGAAGTTTTACGTACAACCACACATCGACAGGTATAATTATTAAAAGCGCCAGTATGAACATACCCAATACAAACGCCCAATCGGTAGACGAATCATGAACGAGAAGCACCACCTCGCAGACAACGGACATCATGCTGAAAAACAAAGCGAATCCCCCGCCGACATGAGCGCGCGTTAACGTTTTTTTGTTTTGCTTATCAAAGCTCTTTATAGCCATCCATGCTGCTGGAATGATAAACAGCGTAAAGACGGTTGCTACCGCATAGACAAAAAACTGTATCACAAGATACCAATTTTGTCCGAACGCGGCAAACATGTGCCCAACGGCTTCCCACGCGAACATAGATACGTCGGCAACAAGCAGCAACCCGCTAAACGCCAAAAAGATTAAAAACGCGACAAACTTTACGGAAAGCGTCGTCATCAAATCCTGCGGCCTTTCCTGCGAACAGGCACGGAAAGCTTTATTCATGGACGCGTAGACATAGACAAATACCGCTATCATATAGCCTACTGCAGCCATTACAAAAAACATAAAAGACGCTACGGAACCCGTCGCCTCAACGGGATTGCGGTCGAGCAAAATAACCAAGCACGCCAAGCCGCTCATTACTTCTAAGGCAACGATAAACGGCCACAGTCGCTTTAAGTATAGCAACAACTCTTTTCCCAATCTTTTCCCAAACATTTTTACCTCATCACCCGCTTCGTGGTCCCCATTCATTCCGCATTCTGAATTCTCAATTCTTAATTTTCTTAAACATGGGCATGGGAGTAATCTTGTGCAGGTTGGCTTTGTGAAGTCTGTCTATTTTTTCCTTGGCGACGGGGTCGTCTATCTCGCCCGTTTCTATATAGCGGTCAAGCACGGCATAGGTAAAGCCCAGATTGTCCTCGTCGCTCTTGCCCGATAATCCGTCCTCTGGAATCTTCTCTATAAACTTTTTGGGAAGACCCAGTTCGTAACCGAGCGCCTTAACTTCCTTGACAAGAAGATCGCTTAAAGGACTGAAGTCGCCCGCGCTGTCTCCGAACTTGGTGGAATATCCGACGTAGTCCTCCGACTTGTTGCAGGTGTTGGCGACACGTCCGTTAAACATAGCGGAAATGCCGTAAAGCACCGTCATTCGGACGCGCGCAGGCGTATTGGAATAGTAAACCTTGTTCTTGAGTAGGTCGTCTTTGTTTATGCCGCCCGCGTCTATGACTGAAACAAGGCTGTCGCACACAGCGCCTATATTCACCACGTAATGCTTTATGCCGAGGTGCGCTACAAGGTCGTACGACATCTGTATGTCGTGCTGATTGCCCTGCGGCATAAGTACGCCAATAACGCGGTCCTTGCCGAGAGCCTCTACAAGTAGCGCCGCGCACACCGAGCTGTCCTTTCCGCCCGAAATGCCGATTACCGCATTGCATCCCTTGCCGTTTTGCTCAAAGTAATCCCTAATCCATTGAATTATCTGTTCTTTCATAATTACCCTCCTCTCTTTTTTATTATATCATGAGGTATTATAGGCGTCAATATTTTTCATGTCTTTTTAGTTTTTACAAATTTCCACGTCTTTTTGCACTACGGCTGCACTATAAAAAATTCACAAAAAAACCGCCGAACGGACGCTTGACGGTTTTTATTAGCTTATTACAGTTCGTCTTCGCAGAGCATTAAAATACCGGCCACCAAGCTGACAAACAGCAGGCAGCACACCTTAAATCCCGTGCCGACCGGCTTATTTTGCTTGACGCTGTTAAAATAGTGTACGGTCATGGGGATTGTCCAGCAAAGCGAAAGCAGATAGAACCCGTTGAGGACACAGCCTATAACCAAAAAAACCTTGGCGATAGATTTCATATCTACGGTGTTGATGGGATTGGTTGCGGGCGGTGGCGTTACTACCGTGTTTGTGAAAAGTTGCGGAACCGCCTGACCGCATTTAATACAGAACTGCGCGTCGTCCGGAAGTCGGCATCCGCATTTCGGGCAATATTTCATTTCTTTCTCCTAAAGAGTTTTTATTATTATACGAGAAAAACATTCCACAGTCAATATGTTATAAGTACTTTGCAAAATTTTGTAAAGCGAAATATATATTGAACCACAACTTTAATTTCGGCTCCAATAGTAATCTACCCATGTATCTGTTAAACGAACTACGGCATAGCCGAGGTCGGCCAAACCATTGCCGACATCTATGTAGGTATGAAAATCCTCGTAAGCGAATACTCTCCACAGCGTGGCGCCGTCGACTTTAAAATCCTTTAGTTCGCCGTTCTTGTTTGCCGTATTTGCTCCCGTATTTATCGCATATCAGTAAAACTCGCTTTTGCAAGCGATATCAACATAAATCGAATTTTCGATTGAGCGATTATTTATTGAGCAGTTCTCTGTTGAAAATAGCGATTAGCTGCTCCGCTATTTCGGGCGTTATATGCAACACCTGGTTGACCGCGCCGCTTTTTGCGTTAGGATTGTACGTGCTCAAAATAATGCAATGCTCGCCGCCATCCAGCTCGCCGTGTTTCCAAAGGCATTGGACGCTACTCACTTTACGGCGGACTTGAACCTCGGTATCGTAATCGATTGATACTATTTTCGACATAAAAACTCTCCTTGGGCTTTTATTCTTGCTATATATCAATAATATAGGTTTTTGCTTGTTTTGTCAACCCCACTATTATTCGGTGCGATTATACCATATTTATTTCCACATCATATGCAAAAGCATTGTACGCAACCTCGGCGGCGCCCGAACCCGTCACGCTATTTAAGCAATTGCAACTTATACGCGATTGCTGTAATTTTATAAGAAACCACAAACAAACTGTAGATAACGACAAATCCGAGCTTGTCTGCTCGGATTTGTCATAAATTTATATATCGGATTATTCGCTTTGCTATTAGCAAACAACAGAAATCGGCAACTGTTAATTTTCTGTTTTATTCGATTCCGAATTATCCGATTTGGAGGCCGCGTCTTCTTCCTTGTCTTTCTTTTTGAACAAGCCCTTGATCTTATCGACCAGCTTTCCGAAGATGCCTTTTTCCTGCTGAATGACGACTACGTTGTCCTCGTCCAGCTTTTGTGTGTTGTCGATTTCCTCGTACTCACAATAGTCTTCGTTTATCGCCTTAAGCGTGGACTCGTTGAAGAATCTCGTGTGCGACGGGTCGACGGTGACATCTACAGTATCGCCGATTTTTACGTTAAACTCGCTGCTCGTCTTGGAAATAACCTTTGCCTCGCCGACATTGCCGTACAGGTTGATTATATCGCCGAGCATCTCTATATGCGTCACATCGTATTTGAACGAATGCGCCTTGAAGCGTTCAAACTTTTCGTCTTCCTTATATATGAGGTTTTCGGGACGGATACCGTAGATAAGCCTCTTGCCTTCGTATTCTTTCAGCAATTTGGATTGCTCTTTTGTGAGCTTAATCTTTATGCAGCTGTCGGTGACGTCCTCGCCGTTTACCTTGACCGACTTTATGATATATCCGAAGTCGGGTGTTACGGTGAGCTGGACCTTGGTGCCAGCCGCGGCAAACGCAACGCTTGCCGTCACCTTGCCGTGCGCGGAAGGCATAATATTTATCGGGTGCTCATACGGAGTTTTGGCTTCTCCGATCGCGGGCTCCGGTTGCGCAGTCAATTCAGCGTCCGTTTGCTCGCTGTCGTCGGGAATGGATTTAACAAATTTCGCCTCAACCGTTACCTCGCCGTCGGGCATTGTAAAGACCTTTGCGTCGGACACAAATACGTCGCCGTGCTTTTCGCCGTGGAAAATATTCATTGCGGGCGTGCCGATAAAGCCTGCCACAAACACGTTGGCGGGATACTTATAGAGCTCGTCGGGCGTGGCAATCTGCTGAATGATGCCGTCCTTCATTATGACTATCCTATCCGCCATGGTCATAGCTTCTATCTGGTCGTGCGTGACGTAAATGGTGGTTGCATTAACCGCCTTGTGTATGCGCACAATCTCCGACCTCATGGCTACGCGGAGCTTGGCGTCGAGGTTAGAAAGCGGCTCGTCCATAAGGAACACCTTGGGCTCGCGAACGATAGCGCGACCCAATGCGACACGCTGGCGTTGACCGCCGGAAAGCGCGCGCGGCTTTCTGTCGAGGTAAGGCGTAAGCTTAAGAATATTGGCTGCACCGCGAACACGACGGTCTATGACGTCCTTGGGCACCTTGTGCAGCTTGAGCGAATACGCCATATTCTTATACACGGTCATCTGCGGATAGAGCGCATAGGACTGGAACACCATTGCTATTCCCCTGTCCTTGGGCGCAACGTTGTTTACGAGCTGACCGTCTATGTACATTTCGCCGGTGGAAATTTCCTCCAATCCGGCTATCATGCGTAGGGTCGTGGACTTGCCGCAACCGGACGGACCTACAAACGCGATAAACTCGTTGTCCGCGATGTCAATATTAAAATCATGCACGGCATGGACGCCGCCGTCATAAATTTTGTTGATGTGTTTCAACTGAATAGTAGCCATATTATTTCCCTACCTTTAAGATATTTTGTCTGTTACCCATGGCCGCTATAGCGCCGTAACCGGTGGTTGTATAGCTGCCGCATTTGCAAGCAAATTCGAGAATGCCGTCGTAGTCGAATTCGCCCACAATATTATTTGTGCCTGCGCCGAGGCGTATAAGCTCGGCAATAAGTCCGCCGAAAAAGGAATCGCCGGCGCCCGTCGTGTCCACCGCCTTGACTTTAAAGCCCTTGCAGTCGAACGTGCGACCGTCCGCCAAATACAGCTTGGCGCCGTGTGCTCCGCGAGTAACGGCAAGCATTTTTACACCAACGTCCAAAATCGCTTTGGCGCCTGTATTTATGTCGCTTTCGCCGGTGATAAACGCCAGCTCGTCGTCGCCCACCTTCATCACATCCGCCGCTTTCGCGTAGGAAAGCACGACCTTTTTCAACTCGTAGCGGTCCTTCCACAGGTTGAACCGCAGATTGGGATCGAAGCAAACAAGCGATCCCGCTTTTTTCGCCTTGTCAATCACATAGTCGTGCGCAGTACGCGCTTCCTCTGTGCTCAACGCGACGCTGCCGAATTCAAAAATATCGCCGCGGCTGAAAACAACTTCCTCGAACTGTTCGGATGTAAAGTACAGGTCTGCCGCAGTCTTGCGGTAAAATGCAAATTGCCGTTCCCCGCCCACACCGAAGCTTACAAACGCAAGCGAGGTATCGTAATTGTTGTTTTTACGTATGAACTCGGTGTTTATCCCCTCGCCGGCGAGCGTGTCGATGAGGAATTCCCCAAAAGCGTCGCCGCCCACCTGCGAAAGGTACATACAGTCGCAGCCGAGGCGCTTTGCCTGCACACACACGTTGGCGGGTGCGCCTCCGGCTTTTTTGACAAATTCATCGGTGTTTTTGAGTGTAGCCGTTCCCTTTGACTGAAAGTCAATAAGAAGCTCGCCCATACACACAAGCTTACTCATAGAAGGAAATCCCCTTTACCGAAGCCTTGGTGCCGTTACTGTAGAAGGCAAGACCCTTCTTTTGTATGCCGACAAGCCGCGTGGAGAGTGCGACCTCGTTGTTAAAGTACAGTACAACAATTTCGCCGTCTATAAGGATATCCACGCTGTATTCCTTGCCGGTTTCAAACTTGAATGGAACCGCGGTCAGCTCGCCGCCGTAGCGCAAAATATTGACTACGTCGTTGTAGCAGACAATGCGGTTTTCCTCGGGCTTAAACGCCAGCACCTTGGATCCGAGCCTGTTGTCATAGGCTCCGCCGTCTATGCCGAACGTAACGCCGAAGTCGCCTTTGAGGTCATCAAGCTTTACGGTATAGTGCATTCTTGTAATGTTGGTGGAAAGCGCATCCAAACCGTATGCCGTAAACTTGTCGCCTTTAAAGCTGAAAGAGGACGCCTTTTCGCCGTTGGTGCGGTTGTATGTTACGGACGTAGAAAACGCCTTTTTCACATTTTCCACCATAACCGCCTGAAGCTCGCCGTTTTCCTTTTGCTTTATCTCGTGAGCCACAAGGTTGCCGCCCCAATCGAATTCGCCGACGTCGCCGGCGGTGAGCTTGGCGCACCAAGCAAAGGCGTAAAGCTTGTCGCCCGCTTTTTCTAAGCGTCCGGCGTAAAAGCCGGTGCTGTCTATCTTGTCGAGGTCAAACTTTTTCCACTCGCCGCCCTTTTCCGTTTGGTATCTGTAATGGGTTACGCGGTCGGCGCCGCTGGTCTGCTCGCTGTATGCGAGATACCAAAAACCGTTATACTCGATATACGACGGGCATTCCATGTTGTAGGTGCCTGCGTCGTTTGCAAAGAACACGCCCTGCTTTGTCCATCCGCTCGCGGCTGCGTCAAGAGACGCCGCCTTGTACTGCATGATAACGCCCTTGTCGTTTTGGCGCGTGGTGACAAGCATGTAGTAGCAACTGTCCGCCGAATCGTAATACACGTACGGATCGCGGAAGTCGTCGCTTGCGCCTATCAGCTTGAAGTCGTCGTCCTTTTGCCAGGTCTTTTGTCCGTCCGTGCTTGTGGCGTGACGGATAACCTCCATGTACGGGAGCCCTGTAGCCTCCTTGTCGGAATTGTGCCCGGTGTAGAAGCAATGGTACGTTCCGTCCGCGCCCTTGATGAACGAACCCGTTCCGAGTGCGGTGTCGGGCGAGGAAAGATCCTCCACAAAGTTTAATGCAATACCCTCGTCCTTGTAGGTCACGTAATCTGTTGTGGTGAGCCTGCCGAACGGATGATAGAACATGTACTTAGAACCGACTTTGTCCTGCAAATGATAGATATTCATAACGCCGTCGTCGTAGAACGGCATTACGTCGCCCATATACAGGGTAGCCCCGCCCTCGGTCGATGACAAGGGAAATATGTTTTTGTTGCCCTGATTAATCTTGCCCTTGTTACTTTCCTCACCCGAGCAAGCGGCAAGCGGCAAACATAACAACGCGGTTGCTGCCATCAATATTGCCTTAATCTTTTTCATACAGGTACTCCTATTTGTTTTATAGTGATATCTTTGACGTTTCCTTCGGTTATCAAACTAAGTTGTCCGTCGATATACATTCTGCTGCTGATTGCTTCCTTGCCGCCTTCCACAAACACCTCGATGCAGGACTCGTCCAGCAAGATGCTGACAGAGCATGATTTGTAGGTTGCGTTTGTGCGGCGAATACAGCCGTTGCCGTTGCACGCGTTGATAGTATCCAGGTACACACCGCCGTCGTTGCCTATTACGATTTGACCGTTTTCGCCCTGCAACGTGATGGCGCCGTGCCCGTCGAACGAGGCGGTGATCTCCGCGCACTTGGGGACGCTGCCCGTTGTGTCGCACGCGGCGCCGTACTTTGCCAATGCCGCTACGGGAGTTTGAATTACGTCGCCGTCGCGCATGGACAATTCGCGCGGGATTGTGAACGACCCGACCCAGCCGTGCTCCATGTCACGCGTAGGATACGGCTTGTTCCACATCTCTTGCCATCCTACTATTATCGGTTTGTCTGTATTATTTATCACTTGCGGCGCATAAAAAGCGTCGCCCTTGTCGATTTCTTTGATGAACTCGACCTGCATACGGCGGTTTTCAAAGTCAATCTCGCCCACTACAAACACGCTTGTGTGCGTGTTTTTGTAGTCGTTGCCCTTCTCCTCCACGTGGCTGCCGGAAACGATAAGCACGTCCTTTCCGTCCACCTTGCAGTAGCACGGACATTCCGCCATATCGCCCAACGCGTCAAACGGTCCTATCGTAAAGTCGTACTCGAGCTTTTCCAGCGATTGACCGCTCAGCACTACCACCACGCCCTTGTTCAGCTCTATATCCCTGCCGCCGACAAACACATAAAACTTGTCGCTTATCATTATCGGAAAAGGATCGCGAAAGTCCGAACGGCTGATGTTTTTGGGCAATGATTCGTTGTTAAAGACCGAATGGTGTTTTTTTACAAACGTCTTGCCGTCCGAGCTTCGCACCAAGCACACCTTTTCCTTTTTGACATCCGATATTTCGTAATGCCTTGTGTACAGGATGTTTAGCGCGCCTCCGGCAACGATGGCGCCGCCGGAGAAACAGCTGATTTCGTCCTTTTCGGTGGGAGCAAGCGCAACGCCTGCGTCGTCATAGGCAATCAAATCGTCGGATACAAAGTGCCCCCAATGCATGACCCCCGGCTCCGCGCCGTAAGGATTGTATTGGTAGAACAAATGGTACTGTCCGTGGTAAAACACCAATCCGTTGGGATCGTTCATCCAACCTATCGGCGCCGTCATATGGTACTTGGGTCTGAATTTACCGTTTACCGACGAGACGTTTGCCGCAATGTATTCGTTTGCCTGTTTGACGCTGTATGCCATGAAAGTAAGTAGCCTTTAAAGAATTTGAATAATTATTAGTCCGCCGCCGGGGTTGCGTCTACAAGATTGGCATAGCCAATCGTCAATACAATCGGGTTATCGGCATTGGTTATATCGCCGTATTCCAAGCAGCTGCCTATAGTGCAGGTTTCGTTTGCCGTAAACCTAAATGTTTTAACATATACGCCGTCATGGTCCATCCAGCACAAACCGTCATTTTCGACACTCGCTTTATCATCGTAAACAACGTACTTGAGGTTGCCGTCTTTTCTGCCGGAAACAACAAACACCATTGTAAGCTCGTAAACGTGACCGTCTTCAAGCGTAACGTCGTTTGCGAGCTTGAGGTGCCAGCCCTGTCCGCTGCCGGTTGCGTTTACGGTAATCGTACCGTCGGCATTATCCGTTTTGGTAGCGGTTGCGGCGGCATTCGTGTCGGTCCACAAGCCTTCCATAAAGTTGCCTACTTCCTGGTTGACTTCAAAACCGGTGATCTCCAACTCAAAGCCTGCGGGAAGCGCACCAAGCTGCAATACGGCGCTTGTCTTGCCTTCCTCTACCTTGCCGGCAACAAACTTGTATGTAACGGTGTTGTTACCCTCTTCCAACTGATATTCGTCCTGTATCGCGGTGCCGTCGTACGATTCAAACTTCATAAGTCCGGCCATGTTGCTCTTGACGGTGTACGTTACTTCATAATAACCGCCGAGCCGAGCGTCTATAGAGGTCTCCAACTTGATATGCCAAGCCTCGCCGTCGGCATCCGTCGCCTTAACCTTCAGTCCGTTGTAGATATACTCCGTGCTTGCGCCGAGATCGGTGTCGTTCTCGTCAAACTGCCAAAGATTGAATCCCACAAATGCGTTTTCGGCGCCGCAAGCGCACTCGCCGTCCTCGTCATATGCATGGTTTACCTTGGTGTCGGCAACGGTGCAGTCCTCGTACTTGCACACCTTCCAGTGTTGGGTTGCGTCCTTGCCGTATGTAGTGGAATTGGTAAAGTCGTGCTCGCGCTTGGCGACGACGGTTTCCTCCTGCGTCATTTCCTTGGTGCAGGCCTCGTCGCTGTAGTACTTGCCGCCTTTTTTCCAGTATTCCTTGTTGCCGGCTTTTTCGCAGGTGGCAGCCACCGCGGCTACATGCTCGGGCTTTTCGGGTGTTGTTGTGGAGGGGGTTTCGTCACCGCCGCACGCTGCAAGCGTGCCAAAACACATAGCGGTGCTTATCGCGCAGGCGGCAATTGTCAAAAGCCTGTTTTTGATTGATTTTTTCATAATATTTATTCTCCTATGGATTATTTTAGATATGAATTATTTTTCAAAGAATGCTTTGTAGTAAACGGTGATGTCGCTTATTTCTATATCGACGTCCGTGATGCCCAGACCGTAATTTATGTCGCCGAACTGCCATTCAAGCCGGTTGTCGCCCGGTATATCTATCGCATTACTCCTGATTGTATATACGGTTTCCGTCTCCGTAATCATGAATTGCGCCCACACAAGCGTAGGATCCCAAGCGCCCACGCGCGGACCGATGACTCGGATATTTATCGGTTTGGACGCTTTGGCCTTGAACGACAGATAGTATCCGCCGAACCCTACGGAGCTTACGTTAAACCCGGGGGCTTCTATCTTGTTGTGCCAATCGCTGCTTCCAAATTCGTCAACGTGGAAAAGCAGCTTGCCGTCCTTCCACACCACGTAGTTGGGCGCGCCTTCCTTAGCAAACATCTTAAATGTGTTTTTGTAGCTGTAATTGTCGCTGATTGTAAGGCCGTCGGCGTATTCCACCTTAAGATTGGATATCGTTATCTCGTTAAGGTTGTCGCCGGACTTGACGTACAGCCATAAGCCGTCCTCGAAGGTGCCGTTTGCGGTAATCGTAACGCTCTCCGAATAAGTAGTGTCGCCCGAATAATTCTTGGTCACGTATTCGTGCTCGTCCCACTGTTTATCCTGGATCATGACGCTGAACTCGTTAGTTTGCGACGCGGTCAGGTCGTAGGATATGACGTACTCGGTGCCGGGGTTTAGGCGCAAGCCTGTGTTAAGGAACATGCCGCCGCGCCATCTTACATCATTGCCGTCCGCGACCTCCGTAATAGCAACCGTAGCCGACGCGCCGCCTTCCGCAACATTGACAGAGCCTTTAGCGCCGTCAAAACGGTCGTGGGTGTTGTTACCCTTTTTAAACTCCATCGTGTAATTGAGCGGCTCCACTTCCTCTTCGTGACTTACGGTAACGTTGTCAAACTCCATTTTTATGTCGTTGCCGAGCCCGCCGAGCAAAAGCTGTATCTTAAGCTCGACGTCAGTATCGCTTTGCGTCGCGTCATAAGGGAACGACCACGTGTTTGTTTCCGTCGTATTATCGCCCTTGACAACGTCAATCTCCATCGGCTCGCCGTCGTTGACCTTGACCTTGGCTTTGCCCGAAACATTGGACTTAGCGAAGGTGCAGCTAATCGTGTGTTCATAGCCCTTTTTAAGAGTAAACGTGCGCGAGAGCACTACGTCCGTATCGGCAGCGGCGCCCGTCGTCTCAAAGTACATATTGCTGTTTGCCCCGTCGCCCACTACGCTTTGGGTGTTAAGCTTGGCGCTTCCCTTTACGTCCAGCGAAAATCCGTTCATGTCCACGGTGTCGAGCGCCTTATATACGTCGCGCGCATATGCCGCCGCCCACGCCGTTTTGGACGTGGTGTTGCCGTTGCTGTCCTTGGCGGTGTATGTGATTTCGTAATCGCCCTCCTCGGGGAAAACCACTTTGCCGTCCTTGACCTCCACTTCCGGAGAAATGCTTATTTTCATTTTCGGCGTGATATCGCCGTCCTCGCGGTCGAGCGCGGCAACCTTGCTCAGCAAATCAACCTCTTCGTTGATAATGCAGTCAAAGTCGGTCGCTCCGACAATTTCCGGCTTTTCGTTTGTCTCGCTGCCGCAACCGACAAACGCCGTCAGCGCAACCGCGCACGCTGTGGATATAGCGGCTATCTTGCCTATCTTATTTTTTTTCGTCATGATTGACCTCTCCGTTTTCATTAATGTAATCGTCTTTGCCGATATTATGTTTCAACTCATATACGCTTGTCTTTAACGCCTTTGCCTTTAACACATAGAAGTTTTCGGTTAATAGCTTGGATAGCGCATACGGAACGGCATACAGCGTAAGCGGCAAAACGTACGGGTAAAACATAATAAGCGCCACCACGCCGCCTATAACGCCGAGTGCCAGAACGCTCCTAAACAGTCCGCCGAACAATAACATAAAGCCGTTGTAGAGGAGCTGTCTGAACCCCACCTGCATATTGACGATGATTATCGGGCCGTTAATAAGGTAAATGACGCCCACGACAAGCGCGACTACGCACACCGCCAACACAAAGTAGTTTGTGCTTTCCGGATGAGTATTAAAGAAGTAAATGTTCAAAATCGGAAATAAGATTATTACAAGCTCGAAAATAGTATAAATGGCTATTGTTCCGAAGCTCGAGCCGATGGTCGTAAAAATGTCCTTGAATCTGCGCGTCTTTTTGTCGGATTTAAAGAACCCGATAACGCCGATAAACATTGGAATAAAAGGAATAACCAGCAATGCGGACGCGGCAAGGAGTAGCGAAACCACAAAAACTTCAAACACATATTCGCCGAAAACCTGCAAGCCGTGCATTATGTTGTCCTATTAATCCCCTAGCGCTTT
Source organism: Clostridiales bacterium (assembly GCA_022508365.1). GTDB lineage: Bacteria > Bacillota > Clostridia > Christensenellales > Pumilibacteraceae > Anaerocaecibacter. The sequence continues at coordinate 14,646 of JAFLVH010000040.1, forward strand.
AAGATACCTGTCGTAAGCGTCTTGATTGATCTTTTTGATCTTGTTTATGGACGTTTGATTATCGGAAAGGAATTTTGTCCATTCCGATTTTGCCGGAGCGTTACTTGCGCGCAACCAGTTGAGCATTTGCTGCTTTATGTTGCCGCCGAGCGACGTCTCGTACGTGCTGAGGTCTTTAAGCTCGCTCTCGGTGTAGTTAAGGTTGGGAATGCCTTTTGCGCCCGTAAAGGAGTACGGCTTTACGTACGCGTCAAGACGTTCAAGCCTGAGCTTGGCGCGCGATTCCATTTGCACCGTCTTGCCCCAAACCTCGTCGGTAAGATATACAACGCCGTACGGCGCGTTGCGCATACGGAAGTCGTCCGCGCTCTGTTCGCCGTGGTCGTCGTTGGGAATGAGCATTCCGTTTTCCTTTTCCGCCTTGAATGCGCCCGCCGCAATGGAGCCGTAGTTGAGCTGCGCGGAATAGTCGGGCTCGAAGAACTTGTCAAAGTACGACAAAAGCCCCTTTACGTCCTTGCACGTGGAAAGGATGACGCATTCCGATTTTTCCACTTCCAGCTCGTTGCTTACGCCGACGTAACGGTTGCCGTCGTCGTCTTTGAGCGGCTTGACGATGATGTAGTCGTTGCGCAAAGACTCTTTGACCACCGTTTCCTTCTCCCACCAGTAGAATGCGCCGTAGTCGCCGTCCTGACCGTGGGCAAGGAATTCGTCCTGATCCCATGTGTAGCTGGTGGCACGAATAAGTCCTTCCTTGTACCAGCCTTGAAGCTCCTTCATTGCGTCAAACCACTTTTCGTTCTCGATGGTGAACGTAACTTGATTGTTGATTATTGTTTTGTGCTCCCTGTTTTCGGGCACACCGAAGGATGCGATAAGGTCGGACTCGTTGCCCTGCCAGTTGCCGCCTACGTACGCAAGCGGAATCTCGTCGCCGGACGCGTTGCCCGCTTTGCCGTCGCCGTCCATATCGACAGTGTTAAACTTTTGCAAAATCTTCTTAAAGTCCGCCCTGGACAAATCCAAGCCGTCAACCAAATCCTCTTTGGTTAAGCTCACGTCGGCGGGCATATTTCCGCCGTCAATCAGCTTTTCCACCCACTTTTTGTTGAGGAACAAAATATTGGGATACGCTTTAAGCCCCATCTCCTCGATGCGCGGCAGCGAGTAGATATGTCCGTCGGGAGATTTTAACGCCTCCTTAATATCGGGGCGCTTTTCCAAAATCTTCTTAAAATTGGGCATGGAGTCAAGATACTTGTCTATCGCCACAATCCTATTGCGCTTGCCGTAGTTGCTCAATTGAAGATTGGAAAACCCGGAATGATAGATCGCGTCTATGCCCTTTGTGCCGACAGGGTCGGTATTTTGGGAATACTGAGTCGAGGTTTTAAACGTCCAGTGTACGTCCTTGCCGGTCGCCTCGTTGAGATCTTTAAACACCTGCATCTTATTGTAGTCGTTGACGGTGTTTTCCTTAACCGCAAGGATTGTAAACTCATGGTCGGACCCGCTGCCGCCGCATGCCGCAAGCGACAATGTAGGCAAGGCACAAGCCGCCGCAGTAAGCAATGCCAATATCTTCTTTTTCATAATGGATACCTCCGAAATTTTTATTTAAATGAGCCGACCAAAACGCCTTGGCCGAAGTGTTTTTCTATCATGGGATAAAGGATGAGAATGGGCACGGTTGCCACGATAATGGACGTGAATTTGATTTGCGTCGCCGCGCGCATCTGTTCCAAAACAACGTCGCCCTCGCCGCCGGTCGTTGCTTTAAGCAGTCCGTCAAGCACCGTTTGAAGCGGGTAGAACTCCTCGTCGATGTTAAAGATGTACGCGTCGATATAGTTGTTCCAGTGTCCCACAGCGTAGAACAGAACCATAACGCTTATTATAGATTTTGCAATGGGCAAAACCAAATCGAAGAATGTGCGAATCTCGCCCGCGCCGTCTATCTCCGCTGCCTCCAACACCTCCTGCGGTACGTTGGACTGGAAGAACGACTTACACATAAACACGTTGTACACGCTCACGCCGCCGCCGATGACAAGAATCAACGGGTTCTGGTACAGTCCGAGGGAGCGGCACAGCGTGATGTACGGAACAAGTCCGCCGCCGAAGAACATCGTGATTATCAACAGCACCATAATCAGCTTTCTGAACGGCAAATAGTCTCTGGAAAGCGCCCAGCCCGCCGGTATGGTAAGTACTACGTTAAACAATGTTCCGAACAGCGTGTAAATAAGCGTATTGCCGTAACTGCTCCAAATGTTGTCAGTCTTAAACAGCTGACCGTATCCCGAAAAGGTCAGCTTTATGGGATACAGCCAAACCTTTCCTGTCATTACCGCATCGGGATCGGAAACAGACGCTATAACTATATAGTAAAGCGGGTAAATAATGACAACCGCCAGCAGGAACAAAATGAGCCCGCAGATAATGTAATAAACAAGATCGCTCTTGGGATCTTTTATTTTGTTCGCCTTTTGCTGCGCTTTTAAATCCATAACAGTTTGATTTTCCATATTCATCACCACATGCTGTTGCCCGAAAGCTTTTTGGAAACCGTATTGGCTATAATAAGCAATACGACGTTAATGACCGAGTTGAACAAGCCTGCCGCGGTACCTACTCCGTACTGTCCGCCCATCAGACCGAACTTGTAAACGTATGTACTGAGTATTTCGCTCGTCTCCAAGTTGCCGTCCGTCTGCATAAGCAGCACCTTTTCGTATCCGCAGCTCATCAGGTTGCCCACCGAAAGTATCATAAGCATGATAACCGTGGGAGCAATCGCCGGAAGATCCACGCTGAACAGCCTCTTAAACCTGGACGCACCGTCCACCTTGGCAGCCTCGTGCAAGGACGGATCCACGCCCGCAAGCGCCGCCAAGTAGATTATAGCCGACCAGCCGAAGTCCTGCCAGTTGCCGGAGAAGATAAACAGCGGTCTAAACGCTTCCGGTTTAAGGAACAGCTGGAATCCGTTTACGTCACTGGACAAAGAGTCCAAAAGTCCGCCCGAACCGAATATCATCTTTAACATACCGACCATAACGACCAGCGAAATAAAGTGCGGTGCGTAGTACAGTATTTGCAGTCCCTTCTTTACCTTGGGTCTGGGCAGCGAGTTTAATAGAAGCGCCACAATAATCGGCAGCGGGAAGCCTACGATAAACCCGAATATACACAGCAAAAACGTGTTGAAAAAGAAATCAACAAAGTTCGGGTTCTCAAAAAAGACTCGGAAGTTTTCCCACCCCACCCAAATGGTGTTGGGACCTAAAATTTCATCGCCCGGCATAAAGTCCTGAAACGCAATCAGTATGCCGTACATAGGTCC
>JAFLVH010000041.1:0-5151 GCA_022508365.1 Clostridiales bacterium
ACCCGCAACCTTCAGCTTGGGAAGCTACTGCTCTACCATTGAGCCATTTCCGCATCCTGTAGAAAAAATTATATCATTATTTATGCGCTTTGTCAAACTCTTTTGCCGATATTTTAAAATTTCATTTTTGCCGCGCAATAACAAACATTTAATCCAACAATTCTCCGAGCAAAATCTTGCCGTTGCCGTACGTGTTTTCCACTTCGTCATACAGCTTTTCGTAAAAAGCCTTTGCGGCGGTGCGTCTATGTTCTGCAATCTCGCGTCCCCTTTCTGTATAGAACCTGTCGTATAGTTTTTTCAGCTTGAAGTGATATTCCTGAAAGAATGACGGCTTTTCGTCATTTTCGCCGCTTGACGGCAATCCGTCACTGCCGAGCGAATACAGCGGATCGCCCACGCCGCCCTTGTACACTAACGTTCTAGCCACTCCCATTGCGCCCGTCACATCTATCTTGTCAGCGTCGAACAAAACTTTCGCCTCCAAGCTTTCGGGCGGTCTGCTTTTCCGAAATCTGTGCGTGACGATACAGCTTTTTACTTTTTCCGCAAACTCCGCCGAAAAGCCTTGCCCTGTCAAAAACGCATACGCCTTGTCACCGCCCACCTCCGCATGGTCGAGCTTGGGGTCCTTGAACTGTTCCTCCCTGCCGATATCGTGCAACAGACACGCCGCAATCAAAACGTCGTAATCCACATTGTTTTCCGCCGCCGCAATGTCTAGCGCGTTATAAAGCACTCTGTAAACGTGCTCCCTGTCGTGCGCGCTGTCCTTCATGCAGGAGAGCATATAGCCTTCTATCTTTGCGTATACGTCTTTGTTCATTTTATTTTATCCGTCAGCTCGAACACGGCGGCAATTGTGTCGTCCATGTCGAAGTATTTATACCCGGCAAGCCGACCGCCGAAAAGCGTATTCTCGCATTCTCTCGCCTTGTCCGCATACTTCTTATACAGCGCGGAATTTCTCTCGTCATTTATCGGGTAGTACGGCTCGTCGCCTTTTTCGAACTTTGCCGGATATTCCCTTGTTATAACCGTCTTGCTTGATTTTTGCGTCCTGTCAAAATGCTTGTGCTCGATAATCCTTGTATACGGAGTTTCGTAATCGGTAAAGTTGAACACGGCGTTGCCCTGGTAGTCCTCCGCGTCCAACACCTCTGTTTCAAACCGCAGCGACCTATACTCGAGCTCGCCGTAGCAGTAATCGAAAAACCTGTCTATAGGACCGGTGTACAGCGTTACCTTCGCCAGCTCGTCCAAGCTTTTCCTGTCGACAAAGTAATCGACGCCGAGCATGACGTCCACGCCGACAAGCATATGCTCCACCATTTTTGTATAACCGCCGATGGGTATGCCCTGGTATCTGTCGTTGAAGTAATTGTTGTCGTACACAAACCTCAGCGGCACCCTGCCTATTATGAATGCCGGGAGATCCTTGCATTCCCTGCCCCATTGCTTTTGCGTATAGCCCTTGATGAGCGTCTTGTACACGTCTTCGCCCACCGACATCAGCGCCTTCTCCTCAAGGTTTTTCGGCTCGCCGCTTATGCCTGCGGCGGCGCGCTGCGCGTCGATTATCGCCTTCGCCTCGTCCGGCGTTCTGCAACCCCAAAGCTGATAAAAGGTGTGCATGTTAAACGGAAGATTGTACAGCTTGCCGTTATAATTGGCAATTGGGCTGTTGACAAAGTTGTTAAACTCTGCAAAGCGGTTTACATACTCCCAAACGCGCTTATCGTCCGTGTGAAATATGTGCGCGCCGTATTTGTGCACGGTTATGCCTTCCACCTGTTCGGTTGCGACGTTGCCACCCACGTCCGCGCGCTTTTCCACGATAAGGCACTTTTTGCCGCGCTCGGTCATTATTTGAGCAAAAGCGGCGCCGAAAAGTCCGGCGCCGACAATCAAGTAATCATACTTTTTCATTTTTATTTTGCCTCATTATTCATTGGAAACTTGTTCCGCAGGCGGCTCTGTCGGAACGTCCGGCGGAGAGCCCGTGCCGGAGCTTGCCACATTGCGCTTGATCTGCTTCCACTTAGGTTTTTTGAACACGCCGATTGTGATTGCCGCGGCGTAGATTATCATGAACAACGGGAACAGCAGCACCGTGGGAATTAGCTTTTTGACAGGCGCCTTGATGCGCTTGTGCTCCAAGCCGACCGCAAGCAGCGCCTGCAGAATAAACGCAAGCGCAAAAGCAAACGCCAACGCGTAGCCAATGGTGGTGATGTATTTCCAAAACAGCGGCTGTCCTGTCGTTAGGTCGGGGTACGGGTTGCCGTATTTAAACATCATGATGCCGTAAAACAGCAAAACATATATATAGTATATAGGCAACCAAATGCACATAAGCACGCAGATGGGAATGAACATCAGCGTCATAAACATGTCGAGGTACGTCCACTTCCAGCGCACAAAGAACAGCCCGAACGACTTTAGCCCCTGCGTAAAGAACAGCTTGTTGAGCGCTGCGGACATGCGCATGTACTTGTTGAAGGTATCCTTGATTGTGGAGGGCTGGTCCTCGTACACGATGGCGTCCTTGACGTACATCGTCTTAATTCTGTCCTCGTTGAGCCGACGCATGGTGAACTCGGAATCGTCAGAGGCGGTCAAGCAGTCCCAGCCGTGCTTTTCTATAATCTCGGCGGCAAACATCATGCCGGCGCCGCCCAGCATAGTACCCTGTCCTATCGCCGAACGGAAGTTGCTGGCAAACCGACAATCGCGGATATACCACAAGCCGGATATGCCGGCAACGATGTTTTGATCGATGTTTTTGGAATTGGAGTAGCCGCGCGCACACTTAACGCCCGCGTCAAACGCGTCGTTCATACGCGAGATATAATCGGGCTCCATATGGTTGTCGGCGTCGAATTTGATAAACGCCTCGTACTCGCCCTTGTGCTCTTCCATTATTTTTTCAAACAGATACTTAAGAGCATACCCTGCCTTGTGGTGCTTGGGGTCGGGATCGGTACGCTCGTAGACCGTTGCGCCGGCGGCGCGGGCGAGCTCGGCGGTGTTGTCCGTGCAGTTGTCGGCTACGACGTAAATATCATACAGCTCGCGCGGATAGTCCGACTTTAGAATACACTTTATGGTATCCGAAATGACCTCCGACTCGTTGCGCGCAGGAATGACAATGCCAAACTTATGCTGCACCTTGGCCTTGGGATAGGTCTTTGCCTTAAAAAAGAATAACAGAATATATATTATTTGAATACCAAACACCACGCCTATAATCGTCATTAAAATCTGATCGTTTATAAGCATAAGTATGTAGTTTATCTTGTCCCACAATTCCATAGAAAAAGCGCACCGTTATGCTTGAAGAATCTTAGACGTAAGTCTAAATATGCAAACGATACTGTTTAAGTATATATTATCCTTTTGCGGATGTCAAGTTAATGCCGAAGTCTTTTGCAAAAAAGTAGACACGGCTCCCTATTTTGCCGACATTTCGCATTTTCAGTACACCCTTATCCGCTTTGATTCATATTATGGATTAGAAATCGCAGGAGAAAACTATGACGCTCGGTCTAACCATGATAGTAAAAAACGAAAGCGAAACTCTTAGTAAAGCGCTTAGCGGCATAAAGGACGCCGTGGACGAGATTGTCATTGTGGACACGGGCTCTACCGACAACACCGTAGAAATCGCGCGTGCTTACACCGACAAGGTGTTCTCTATTCCTTGGGCGGACGACTTTTCTGCGGCGCGCAATTACGCGCTTTCCAAAGTAACAACCGATTATTGGATTTGGCTGGACGCAGACGACGTGGTGCCGCAAAAAACCGCGCAATGCATTGCTCGGCTTAAACGCAAAAATTTTCTGTCCGCAGATATCATTATGCTGCCGTACGCGGCGGCGACGGACGAAAATAGCAATCCGACTTTTGTGTACTACCGCGAGCGCATATTAAAAAAATCGCCAAAGAATATTTTTAACGGCGCGGTGCACGAGGCGGTGGAGCCGAACGGAAAAATCATAACGCTGTCCTCGCCCATCATTCACGCCAAGCCCGTGGGAAGATCGAGCGGAACGCGCAACCTTGATATTTACGAAAAGCTGATTGCAAAAGGCCACGTACTCTCTCCGCGAGAGAAATACTATTACGCGCGCGAACTGTTTTACAACGGCAAAAAACGCGAGGCGGCAAAAGAGCTAGCCGAATTTATCCGTGAAAAAAGAGGATTTAAAGTCAACAAGGCGGACGCTTGCACACTTCTTTCCCAATGCTTTGCAGCCGCAGGCGACAACGAAAGCGCAATGCAGGCCGCGCTGTACCGCTTTGCCTTTGCCCCACCCGACGGCGAAGGGTGCTGTGCGGTGGGATCGCTGTTTTTTGAGCGCGGTGATTACTCGTCCGCCGCACGCTGGTACGGCTTAGCGCTTAAAACCAAGCCCGATATAAAAAGCGGCGCTTTTGTACAAGCCGACTATTACGGCTTTATACCGCTCGTATGGCTGTCCGTGTGCTACGACAGATTGGGCGACATAAAAAAGGCTTACGGCTACCACCGCCGCGCAAAAAAACTCCGCCCTACCGACAAAAGCGTATTGGCCAACGACGCTTACTTCGCGTCAAAGGGATTTAAAGATATGTCTACTTAGGTTAGACGGCAACGGACTCTATTTGCCACCCGAAATGTATAAAAGTGTGCAGTTCTGTCCGATGTCGAACAACCTTTAAACAAAAGGAGGTAAAAAATGTTCTTCAACTTTTTCAACAGGCCGTGCTGCTGCGACGGCAACGAGCAGGACTACGACGACCAGTATGGCGGCGGCTCGCAGCACCCTCAATGCACACAGTGCTGTGTGGGCCCCACAGGTCCAACCGGTGCTCCCGGCCCTATAGGTCCGCGCGGCTTCCCGGGCATTAACGGTGCTACCGGAGCCACGGGCGCTACAGGCCCGCAGGGCGTGCAGGGACTTCAAGGCATTCAAGGGATACCGGGTCCTACAGGTCCTACCGGCGCGCAAGGAGTGCAAGGGATACAAGGCGTGAAGGGCGTCACCGGCGCTACAGGGGCTACCGGCGCCACCGGAGCCACCGGAGCCCAGGGAATACAAGGGATACAAGGCGCTACAGGGGCTACCGGCGCGCAAGGTATTCAAGGCATTCAGGGAGTGACCGGAG